>QNER01000775.1 GCA_003646175.1 Candidatus Parabeggiatoa sp. nov. 1 | reverse complement strand
GTATTGGAACGCAAAGTTGGTAAAACCACACTATGTAGAGAGGAGCGGTATGAAGCGAAAGTTTCACGTACCGTTTTGAAGACGAGTCTGTACTGGAAACTTTACAGGCTTAGTTTAACATTACCTATTTTATTACCTATTACCTATTACCAAAAAACACCAACGGTTCAACATCATTTTTTTTTAAATCAACGACTTAAAAAAGTTGAGCCTCGCGTTAAATCCTTTTAAAATAAATCGATATGATTTATCCTTGAAACCCATTACCTCACAAGCCTATTACCCATTATCCATTATTAATTATGTTTATTTTGCATCGCTTTAATTTAAATTTGTTACGGCTGCTATGGCGGCTATGCCTGTGGCTGTTTTTTTTGATTTGTTTGATTGTTCTATTGTTGGCTCTTATGTTTCCAAGGTTACCCACGTATAAGCCAGAAATTGAACAGTGGATCAGCCACGTTTTGGAGCAACCCGTTACCATAGGGAAAATCACAACCTATTGGGTGGATTGGATGCCAACGGTGGCGTTGCAGCAAGTACGTTTGCTGGATGCACGCGCCGAGCAGAGTGTTATTGAAATTGCTTATGCTGAAATCGTGCTTAATGTGTTCGCTTCACTGAAACAAACTCAAGTCATAACTGACAGCATGATTTTGAGTGGTAGTCAATTCGCATTGGCACCAAACCGCGATGGTGGTATGACATTAGTTGGTTTACCGGAGAAACAATCTAACGACAATGCGTCTAGCAACAATGCGAATTTTTTACCATGGTTATTGCAACAACCGCATCTCTCTCTACATGCCAAGATGTTGACATGGCAGGAACCCGAACAACCACCGTTGGTGTTTTCTAACCTTAAACTCTTGATTGAACAACAAAATAACCGTCATCAAATCACCGGGCGGGTTGATTTACCTCAGCAAGCCATTCACGGATTACAAGCTAACGCTTTTTGGTTTGAAAGTGAGTTAAATACCCAGCGGCTGACAGCCAACGGGCAATTTGCGTTTGAGCAAATCCAGTTTGTTTCTGAATCCCCCATATCAAGTACCGGGCAGGCTCATTTGCAACGGGAGGCACTTTTTCAATCGTTGACAGGGGAATTTCATGCCCACCAACAAACTGACGGTGTTTGGCAAGTCGAGCTAAAACAACATTTGCTCAATGCTGCACAACCGCCATGGTTACCTCATGAAATCAAAGTGCGAATCACGCCCAACCAAGCAGAAATCCAAATTGCCGAAAAAAACAGTACTCACACTTCCGGGGGACAGATTGAAGTCAATGGTCATATCGGTGTGTTATCTGTAGACAAGCTGCTAGATAAATTACCCTCTGGACTACTTGACACAGTTGATCCTGAATTATCGGCGTTTTTGATGGCTTTGCAAGGCACGCTGCATGATATCCAATGGACTTATGCGCCGGATGATTGGCGAGTGCGCGCCCGCTTTACGGATTTAACCACCAAAGCCATTGGGCAACTGCCCGGTATCCAAGGTTTATCTGGGCAAATTGATATTCAACCCGACAAGGGCACACTCCATTTTGCTCAAACCGCTGTCACGCTCAATCTGCCTAATCTGTATAACCACCCACTTTCATTGGCACAATTAACAGGGGCTATCAATTGGCAACGTACCCAACAACAATGGCAGCTATCCACGAACAAACTGCAAGCCATTGATAAGAAGACTAAACTGAAAATACAAGTGGCGGGCAGTATAGATATTCCAGTGACTGGCGGGATGCCTGACAGCAATCTTGTAGTAACACTGCGCGATGGACAATTGTCTCAGTTACCAAAATATATTCCTGAACAACGCTTGCCTCACATAGCACGCCAATTGAGCGAACTGCAATTGGCTGGGTATTTGAGCAACGCGCAACTTCTGATTAACGGAAAAGGAGAACAAACGCAGTTTGAATTAAAAGGACACTTTAAGCATGTTCAGTTCAAATTAGCCAAGCAACGCACACAGACAAATAATGACAAAGTAGCCATTCATAATTTATCTGGACAAATTCACATTAAACCAGATAAGGGCACACTCCGTCTTGAACAAGCCGCTGTCACGCTTAACCTGCCCAACTTGTACAGTCATCCATTATCATTGACACAGTTGAAAGGTGATCTCAGTTGGCAACGCACCCCTCAAAAATGGCAGGTGATGATTAAAAAGTTGCAAGCCTTTGATAATAAAATGAAAGTGCAAGTGAGCGGCCGTGTGGATATCCCCCAAGGTGGCGTGCCTTATAGCAATTTAAAGGTGACATTACGCAATGGTCAACTGTCTCAAATACCGTCTTATTTCCCTGACAAAAAATGGCAAGGATTAGTACGCTGGTTTAACGAGGCCCAACTGAGGGGTCGTCTCAACAGCGCGCACGCGCTCATTCAAGGGCCGGTCAATGCCTTATTTGATAGCAAACAAAGCCGCTTTGAAATTAAGGCCGACATCAATCATGTCCATCTTAACTACGCACAGGGTTGGCCTGATTTAAGCAACCTGAAGGCCGAAGTATTTGTTAAAGGGCAATCACTGACTGTCACCGTCCAGCAAGGCAATATTTTAAACAGCAAGCTAGGATACACCGTTGTAGAAATCGCTGATTTATCGGCACCGCTGCTTAATTTAGTGGGCAGCACGCATGGGCCGGCCGCGGATGGATTGCGTTTTATTGAAGAAAGTCCACTGCGTGACAGTATTGATCTTCAGAGACTAGAATTAGATGGGTTTATCGACTTAGCTCTGAATCTTGCTATTCCATTAGCCAACCAACAGCCTACCAAAGTACAGGGTTCGATTCTTTTCAAAGAGACAACGTTACTTGATAAACCATTAGACATTACCCTGACTGACGTAGCCGGGCGGCTGAATTTTAGCGAGAACGGCGTGTCTACTCAACACATGCGAGGCAAGTTACATGGCAATCCAGTTCGCTTTTCGGTCCTCACCTTAGGCAATAAACAGCCCAAAGGTACTATGATACAAGTGACTGGCTTTGCCGATCCGCTATTTTTTTCTGAACAACTCACTCAATTCCAAGCGAGAAGCCAAGAAAAAAATGCCGCTGGTTCAAACAACCGGGATGCTATTTTTACCAAAGTACTCTCGACGGCTTTTTCTGGCACGACTCGTTGGAGTGTGACAGTGACTATTCCTAACAAGGTGGGGGGCAACAACGCTATAGATATTCATTTTAAAGCGGATTTGTTAGGCATGGACATCAAATTACCGGCACCGCTGGGCAAAACGGCTCAAGAACAACGTCCCTTTAGTCTGAATGTGCGTTTAGGGTTCCAGGGGAAAGGGGGGAGCTCCAAGGGGAAAGGAGAAAAGGGGTTGGGGGAGGATATTTTGGTGCGAGCGCGCTATGGCGATGCACTCAATGGCGTGTTTCGCGTTAACCAAACGGGACTGGAGCGAGGTTCCTTAGTCTTAGGGGCAACCTCGGCATCGTTGCCTAAACCAGCCTCTTTAAATATTAAGGGGCACCTTCCTAATTTGTCGATAACCGCATGGCTTGATCTGTTAACTGAAGAACCAACAACGGACACCAACCAATCCCCAATATCCAATAATGCCAATAATGCCAATAATGCCCCATTCCCCATTCCCATTTTAATGGATATCGACTTTGATCGTTTGGAAATGGTGGGGCAAACCTTTACCAATGTCGCGTTACAAGCAAAATATGCGAATCTTCTGTGGCAAGCGGCGATAACGGGTACCAATATCGAAGGGCAAATCACTTTTAACCAATCTGAAAAAAAGCCCTCGCTTGATTTAAGCTTCAGAGAATTAACGCTGACTATCCCAAAAACGCAAACTGCTACCCAGCCTCAACCTCAAAATGCGCCACCCGATCCACATCATTTGCCACTGTTGTCATTTCATTGCGATGCGTTGCGGATTGACAATATCAATCTAGGCAACATCGATTTACGCACCAAGCCCCACTATGACGGTTTGAAGATCAACCTAAAAGCCCCAGCACTTGGATTAAAGGTTGACGGAAAATGGCGGTATGTCGTTCAACGCCACCAAACCGTTTTGGAAGCCAATCTGAAGAGTGAAAATATTGGCTTACTATTACAACAATTGGGCTCTAAAAATCCACCGCTGGTTGCCAAGCAAAGCCAAGTGACTCTGAATGCGTACTGGCAAGATGCGCCCTATCGGTTTAAATTATCAACTGTGGCTGCGACATTAAGTTTGATGATTCTGGAAGGACATATTGTTGATGTTGAACCCGGTGCTGTCGGCCGACTGTTTGGTTTGTTTGATGTGCACACCTTACCTCGACGCTTGATTTTAGATTTTAGCGATGTTTTTGACAAAGGCTTTGGCTTTAGCATCATTGCTGGGGTTTTTGCCATTAAAAACGGCAGTGCCCACACCAAACACTTGATATTGCAAGCCCCCTTAGCACGGGTTGAAATGAGCGGACAAACAAACTTGGTCGAGCAATCTTACGATCAGATTGTCACAGTGTCTCCGCATGTTTCTAGTCCGTTACCCATTGC
>QNER01000774.1 GCA_003646175.1 Candidatus Parabeggiatoa sp. nov. 1 | reverse complement strand
TGTTCAAACGGATACTATCCCATCGAGGGATAGCATCCGTAAAATCACCGATAATTCGTGATGGTGTTCAAACGGATACTATCCCATCCAGGGATAGCATCCGTAAAATCACCGATAATTCGTGATGGTGTTCAAACGGATACTATCCCATCGAGGGATAGCATCCGTACCGTAAAATATTTTTGGGACTTGACTCGGATTTCTAAAACGCCATCTAACGATGAACTCAACGAACGAACTCAAAGAAATCCGATTTCTTATGGTGTGTTTGTGGTTTTCCAAAGCTGCAATTTATGATAAATGCTTGACTTACTCAGTTTCAACAATTTTGCCGCTTGTACAACATTGCCATCACAAAATTTAATGGCTTCCTCAATGGCTTCCTTTTCTACTTGCCACAAGGGACGAATATTTTTGGGAGAGGCACCGGCAACCGAAAGTTGACACGGTGGTGGTGTTTTTGGAGCTATAGCGTTTGAATCAGTGACCAGTGTTTCATTGAGGGGAGAGGGTAACATCTCAGTTGTGATGACATAACCCTCATGTAGCACAACAATGTTCTGAATAACACTTTGCAATTGCCGTACATTGCCGGGCCAATCGTAATGCAATAGAATGTTTTCTACCTCTGACGTAAAACCTTGAAAAGGTTTTTGTTCCACTTGTGCATATTTTTTGAGGAAGACTCGGGCCAACCGTAATATGTCTTCTCTGTGTTTACGCAAAGCCGGTAGCACAATAGGGACAACATTGATACGGTAATACAGATCTTCGCGGAATTGCCCCGCTTCTATTTCGGCCAATAAATCGCGGTTAGTTGCACAGATAAAGCGTACATCGACTTTTTCTTCTTTCTCACCACCCACTTTATAAAAAGTACCCGTTTGCATAAAGCGCAATAGTTTGGCTTGTAGTGCCAAATCCATCTCTCCGATTTCATCCAAAAACAGGGTTCCGCCATCAGCCAGAGAAGCAACCCCTTTCCTACTACTGACAGCACCAGTAAAAGCCCCTTTGACATGCCCAAACAGTTGACTTTCGATCAAATCTTTGGGGATGGCAGTACAATCAAGCGTGATAAATGGTTGAGCCGAGCGTTGACTTTGTTTATAAATAGCTTGAGCACACAACTCTTTACCCGTGCCACTTTCCCCAGTAATGAGTACCGACGCTTTACTGGCAGCGACATGATCAATAATTTGATACAGAGCCTGCATTCGCTTGGAATCACCAATAAAATCATAATAATGGTCACGTTTTATACATTTTTTATCTGACTCAATGATTTCAGATAAATGTTGCTGGCGTAACGCATTGCACAATGTGACGATCAACCGATTTTTTTGAAACGGTTTTTCAAGAAAATCAAAGGCCCCGCAACGCATGGCTTCAACCGCAATATCGATTGAACTTTCCATAGTGATCACAATGATTGTGCAGCCCAGTTGTTGTTGCTGGATAGACTTTAAAATGTCCATACCATTCATATCCGGTAATCCGAGATCAAGTAAAATAGCATGTGGAATCGTATGATTTAGGTATGACAAAGCCGCGTTACCGGTATCAACATGTGTCAATGCCATCGGCTCTTCACTTAAAAAGTTTTTATACATCGCAGCGATCACGACATCGTCTTCAACAACCAATACCTTGGGTTGAGCGTTGGTTTTCATCTTAAACTCCAATATTTGTACCAATTTTGCATAGCCCAAGATAAATCTTGGACTCCAGGTTAGTTTTCATTTAATATTCATTTAAGAATTGTTGGATGGATTAAAATGGTATAGTTGTCCAGAAAAATTCGGTTCCAAACCGAGAGAGGTTTGGCAAATATCGAAAGGTTTTTGTTTGCATATAAAACGTTTCTGGGCAACTATATTGCCCGCTTTGGGCGGATAACAGATTTATGAAGAGTATAATAAAAGTTTATAATAATATTGTAATATAAATTGTCACAACAACAAAACCAACATCATCACTCCCTTTGCAACCTTTTGATGTTTAAGGATAAAGTTGATTTTATGGGTTCATAAAATAGATGAATAATTATTGAAATTTAATAAAATCAATCATTTATATAATTGGTGTGCTGAATGTGGGATACAAATTATAGAAGTAACAAGGAGTCGGGCGCATTCCCATTTTCCGAGTCAATCTAGCATCATATGAGTACAACGAATTACGGGGATAAACGAATGAGTCCATTGAAAAGGGGATAAGGCTTAATTTCGATTTGTTGTTACAAGAGAAATTTCGTGGCGATTTTTCAAAAATTTCGCCGCGAAATTTTCATATAAAAAAGTTTTAATTCGTTTATCCCCGTAATTCGTTGTACTCATTATATTTATTGTTGACTCTTAAAATGGGAATACGCCCCAATTCGTCTAAACATTCTTCGGCACCTGTAAGTATTCTCTAAAAAATAGTTAATTTAGAATTTTAATACTCACCATTCGCTTAATAATAGGCTAAAACATCTAAATACATTATCGAAGTAAATCTTATGGGTAGACTTTGGATGCCGGCTCACCCACTTGGATGGGAGGTTCATCCTAGAAAATCGTGTTGTCTTGAAATAGCAATTATAAAAATGTGGTACGAAAAATGCCTTATGACAAATTGATTGTTTATCTTTAAAAGAGATAAAAAATAAAGTTTTTATGATTTTATTGAGCGAATCAAGAGTTAATACTTAACTAAATTATTAACTTCTAATATTCATTGACATGGGGAGAACTAAGATGGGATGAAAAGCCTACGTGCGTGCTAGGATAATTTTCAAGGGTTTAAAGAGGCACCCTTCATTTACCCTGAAGATATTTTTGAAGGACACCTTTAAAGATAAATAAAACGAAAAAAAGTTTCACATTGCGTTTTATAATAAAATAAAATAAGGAGCGGCAAAAAAAATAATTTCCTCAATACCGTCGAAAGAGGAAATGTAAGGCGGGTGAGCAAGTGGGTTACCTGAGAGTGAACATTCAACCCCTTTGGGGTTTGGGGGGATTTTTTCCCCCTACTCTATGCACACAAGTTTTTCGTACCCACCTAAGCGGGCTGCTAGATATCCAAAATGCCCAAAAATCGTACAGCCCGCTTGCCCACCAACCCAACTGGGGCTATTCACATTCAAAACTATTTTTTATTATGAGTATTTTTTCCCCCTAGGTTTCACCTAGGGCTATTCACATTTTCAGGCTAAAGTTTCGCTCCGCGAAACTTTAGCCTGAAAAACCCTTTCAGGGTTGGGGGCGTTGGTTCCAAGAGAGGAAAAAAATAAATGAAGTACCGCATCGCTCTCCCACCCTACAATGCTGATAACTGATAACTGAAATGAGGTAACTAAATGAATACCGAAATGATTGGACAAAGCTGGGATAAGCTCCTTGATAAACAGGGGGCTTTTGTGCAGACGTTTCAAGAACGTCTGTTTGAACAGTATCCAAACTATGAATCGCTTTTTCCAAAACCTATTAGCAGTAGGACAATGGAAAAAATGGTGAAAACCATTACACTTGTTGCTAGGGTGGACGACTTTGAACTCGGGCATCCACGTCTAGTCAGGCTAGGTGACAAGCACCGTCGATTCAACTTGACGCGGGAAGACTTGTTCAACTTCAAGCGGGTGTTTTTGGAGGTGTTGGATGAATATTGTCATGAACATTGTCCTGAAACATGGGGTGATGAGTGTGTGCAAGCTTGGAATGAGGCCTTTGATGAACACATCATTCCGTACATGACACAAGGCTTAGAGCAGAAGATGACTCGTCCAGAAAAGATGAGAATCATCAATATGCAAACCTCCGTAGTCAATCAACTGCTCGGTACCGTAATTAGCATCAAAGAAGGAGGAGGGCTTTATGACGAAGTCGAACTTGAACTCAAGGGGGGAGATCGTCTTGTAGCATTCATCACCCATAAAGGTGTGAGTGACTTAGGTTTAACCAAATACAGCCAAGCTTATGCCATCATCAGAGCAGCCGAAATTATGTTGATGCATGCGGACACGGGGCTTAAAATCAGCGCAAGAAATTGTTTCTGTGGCAGAGTTACCAAAACCGAAAGCGGCAAAGTGAATGCCAAAGTGACACTGCAACTCAAGAGCGGCAATGAATTTCAAGCCGTAGTCCTTCAACAAATGCTTACTGAGTTGGACATCAAAATAGGTGAACGGGTGTGCTGCATCTTCAAAGCGATTGATGTCATTTTAGCCATTGAAACGAAATTTGATTAATTAACTGATGTTACGCACATTGTTTCTTTGAAATCACAGTTTGTGCAATAAAGCGGAAAGTTCCTGACCTGGATGATGTTTGGCTCCCGGGCAACCGCAAAGGGGGCAACCGCAAAGGGATTGCCCCTACAATATATAACGAAATGTAGGGGCAATCCTTTCGAGGCTAAAGTTTTTGCTCGCAAAAACTTTAGCCTCGAATATGGTTGCCCATCGATTTCATTTTGAAGCGTTGTGCGTCATAGAGTTTTTAAATGAAATGCGAAGTTGCTGTTTGCTATTCGCGAGTTGAGATTATTGCTGG
>QNER01000773.1 GCA_003646175.1 Candidatus Parabeggiatoa sp. nov. 1 | reverse complement strand
TTATGGAACCATCGTTGGGAATTCGATAAAAAGCCTGAGCCATTTTTTGATCTCCTTGAGCGCTTAGATCAAATGGGTATAGACTTTCGACTGGCGATTGCAGGTGAAAGTTTTCGTAATAAGCCCACCGAATTTTTAGATGCCCGTAAGCGTTTCCGAGACAAAATAGTTCATTTTGGCTATGCTAGCACAGAGGAGTATCGCGCCCTTCTCCAGCGGAGTGATATTGTCATCTCAACCGCTATTCACGAATTCTTTGGCATCGCCACCGTTGAAGCGATCTACGCAGGATGTTGTCCCCTCCTGCCCCATCGCCTCTCCTATCCCGAATTGTTGCCACCCGCATGGCATGAGCGTTCTCTCTACCGTTCGTTTGATGATGCCTTCACGTGCCTACGCCAGTGGCTCACCGAAGGCGTGCCCGATACCACCAGCTTACGCCAACAGATGGGTCGTTTTGACTGGCAGCGGCTCGCCGCAGAGTATGACCAGTTGTTTGAAGAATTCTTTGTACAGGACAAAAAAGCGTTCAAGTCGTGATGCTATCGCTTTTTTGGCGATAGTATCACGTCACAATGTGTCGACGGGGCTTCTCTCTACAAAATGAGCATCCATGCGTCAATGTTGTCGTGGCAAACCGCGCAACGTTTTGTTTTAGATTGGGCTCTGGCTGTCCGGTACCACGCAACGAACGAGGCGATTCCATCGTTCCCCCATGACGGGACGTAGGCTGGAACTTCTTTACAATCGTTCCCAGCGGACATAGACGAATCAAAATCCATGGCTCGCAGCGAAATGAAAATGCTACCGCGTAGTGATACTATCGCCAAAAAAGCGATAGCATCACGAAACATTTTAAAATCAATCTTTTACCATTTTTTGTCCTGTACATCGAGCCAAAATATCGGAAAGCTTCTGCACGGGTACTTAGTTCCAGGGGCATTGCCACGGGCGTAGATAATACGCACCAAAGGGGCTTTAAAACTTTTAAGCCCCAACGCAAGGGCAACGCCCCTGGCTCAAGCTTCTTTAACTCAGGAGAACGATGCAATGAAAACACAACTGATAACTCTGATAATGGCACTTACATTATCCACTTACGCTGCGCCACTGTTGGCAGAAGATGATGACAGCTCAACAGGCACTAGCCCTGAGATTGCCGCTGTCAATGATAACGGCTCAACAGGCACTAGCCGCCCTGAGATTGCCGCTGTCAACAATGCCCCGGCCTCTCAACCCGCCCAACCAACGCAACCTGTGACGACAAACGTTAACGAAAAGGTTGCAGAAGCGAAAGGGCAAATTGTTGCCATTCACAACAACCTGATTATTATCAATGTTTCCAAAGTGGCACATTTTCAATTGAATGGCAACATAATGCAGGCTGATATACAGAACGCACAATTCAAGTATGGCAAACGTGCCAATTTACGTACCAATGTTGCTGTTGAAGTTAAAGGGCGTTGGGATGGCAGCCGCTTTTTTGCCAGTCATGTTGACTTTGAAGAGACTGGGAATAGCAACCGCCCTTCTACCAGTGAAGTTGAAGAGAATAAAGGGCGTTTGGATAACAAGCGTCCTTATGCCGGTGAAGTTGAACTTCAACCGAAAGATCGCTTTAACGAAGACTCGGCTGAAGTGAAAGGTAAAGTGCTTGTCATTCAGCAGAACTTGGTTATTCTCACCGCTGACAAAACCGAAGGTTTTAAACCCGGCATTAACATGGTGGCAGCCGACATACAGAATACGCATTTTAAACATGGTTATAGCACTGATTTGCGTCTCAATGCGATTGTTGAAATTAAAGGGCATTGGGATGGTAACCGCCTTTATGCCCATGAAGTTAAATTTGAAGATTAAGCAACAAGATGAGTGACGTGCAAGGTTCGCCTAGAACGAATAGTTAAAAAAAACCATGACACAACCACTTGAGAGGAGTTAATTAATGAAAAATCGCTATGCTGCTATTATTTTCGGATTGACAATAATGCCGGTATCATACGCACAACCGGGAAGCCCCGGCATGGGGTGCCAGCACGGAATGCCCGGCATGGGGTGTGGACAAGGAATGCAATGGAGACAGGGCGCTCAACCGGCTGCTCAAGCACAAGCAAACCAATCACAACCAACTGATCGGCGTCTCTTTGTTAAAATGCCTGCGGAGGCTCAACAAATTATGCGCCAAGACATGTTAATCCATCTCTCCACGTTGGCTCGGATTCTTGGCTTTCTAGCCGAAGGCCAGTTAAACGAGGCAGCTGATATTGCTGAAAAACAAATGGGCAACAGTACCAAGGGCAAACACCGTGGTACCGGCATGGGGCCGGGGCGGTTTATGCCGCAGGCCATGAAAACATTTGGTTGGAACATGCACCAAGCAGCAACTGACTTTGCACAAATTGCCAAAACAGGTAACGTAAAAGCAGCTTATGCCGCTCTGCAACAAGTCACCGCCACTTGTGTCACCTGTCATGGCGTTTATCGCATACGGTAAGGAACAGCCAAAAAATAACTTCCGCCAACAGCTTTTCGCGCCAATTTTTTTTGCGCGCAAAAAAATTGGCGCGAAAGCAGTTGTCTAAAAGCTCAAGTACCCTAAAGGGCACTGAACCCAGTCAAGGGGAAGTTAATTTTTCTTCGATCCTAAAGGAGTCCAAACTTTAGTTTGGGCAGTACAAATAAAGTTTGTACTTCGTGAAATTTTTGGTAGTCCAGTAATCGTCGTGATGGTGTTCAACGGATACTATCCCGGCAAGGGATAGCATCCGTCAAATCACTACATGTACAGGACTACCCATTTTTTTTAGTTTCCCCCTTTGAGTAAAGGGGGAAGAGGCAAAGAAGAATAAACAAAATGAAGCAAACAAACACATCGTCTAACACCCTCAAAGAATATCCCGTTTGGGATCGTACCACTCGTTGGTTTCACTGGATTAATGTCTTAGCGGTTATTGGGCTTATCGGGGTAGGTTTAGTCATTTTCAATGCCAAAACGCTTGGTATTAGTATCGAGGCCAAAATTTTTCTAAAGACAATTCATGTTTACATCGGTTACGTGTTTTGCTTGAATCTGGCATGGCGGATTATTTGGGCCTTTATTGGCAATCAATATGCTCGGCTTAAAGCGATTTTGCCCGGCGGCAAAGGGTTTTTAACCGCGTTGCGTGAATACAAAGCCGGTTTTCGCTCTGGTAATATTCAATATTATCAAGGACATAACCCGGCAGCCAAACTGATGATTACGCTACTGTTTGTGTTATTGATAACACAAGCCATCACCGGATTAGTGCTGACGGGGACGGATATTTATTTCCCGCCTTTTGGACAAACCATAAAAGCATGGGTTGTCGAAGATGCCAGCAAAATCGACGTTTTGAAGCCTTATTCCAAAGAAAATGTCAATGAAGAGAAATTTGCAGAAATGCGAGCCTTCCGTAAGCCATTTATTATCGTTCACGTTTACGCGTTCTACATTCTCCTGATTTTCATTGGCTTGCATATCTTGGCGATTGTTATTACCGAAATCAGAGAAAGGAGTGGCTTGATTTCAGCCATGTTTACCGGACAAAAGGTGTTTCCTAACAAACCGGTTGATGCTGAAGATTAGATAGCGTCATTTTTGGTAGTCCTGAAATGTGGGCGAAGGAGTCCAAACTTTAGTTTGGCAAGCCCACTGAAAACGCCGAAAAACTCTGTAAGTATTTTAGGTGGACGATATCTGCGTAAGTTATTGAATCTATTAGATGCCAAAAAGTTCTCCAGAGTTTTCAGTAAGGCCTGCCAAACTAAAGTTGGCCGACTCCTTCGCCCACATTGCACCACTACCTAATTTTTCAAGTCAAAATAGGCGGCGAGTTTCAGGAGTGCTTCGTTCCAGGTTGACTTGCACTCCTAAGTTTTACGACTATTTAGTAAATGACGGGTTTGTTGTGCTTGATGTGTATTCACTTAGCGCATTTGAGCATTTGCAGCTAAATGGTTTTTGGGCAGCTAATGATTATTACGGGTTTATGAACACTTTTAAATATATTGATGAAAAAGTGGTGCTTAAAAATATTTGACCATAGAAAAAATAACCCAGTTTTGTTCCCCAATTCAAATACCCAAAACTCAGTGAAAAGCGGTGCTATCCTTTTTAATACATCCACGAGTTTGTAGGGACTACTAATCTATTACCTATTACTCGACTCACAAGTTTTTTCTAAAAGCAAACTACAAGGATTGTATATAAAAAAGGATTTAAAAAACCTATAACGACAAGGATTGTATATAAAAAAGGATTTAAAAAAACCTATACTTATAAGTGTCTATTTGGAAAAATTCAACAACCTAATCGATGTGGATGTTAACTGGACAGCGAACTCCCCAATCCGCATCGATATAAAAATGTTTGGGCAATTTCAACAACATAATCGCTATGTACAGGACAAAAAAGTGTTCAAGCCGTGATGCTATCGCTTTTTTGGCGATAGTCTCACTCAAACCCTCGTGAAAAAGCCGTGATGCTATCGCTTTTTTGGCGATAGTCTCACTCAAAC
>QNER01000772.1 GCA_003646175.1 Candidatus Parabeggiatoa sp. nov. 1 | reverse complement strand
TGTCCGGTACCACGGACCGAACGAGGCGAAGGAGTCGTTCCCCCATGACGCCACAAAGGCTGGAATTTTCTTCAGAAAATGCTTTCGCTGCCAGAGACGGATCAAAATCCATGGCTCGCAGCGGTATAAAATAATGCCCAAGAGTTCAGTAATCTAAACGTTCACAATACCTACCTCATTCTAACACGGTTATTTATTATTAATCAACAACCCGCCTGAAAGTCTTTGATGGGTTTTAATGAATCACGTATCCCCTTTTGTCAACTCAGCGTGGTTCATACCCTAATGGCACGAGAGATATTGCTTCAACAAACTTGAGTACTGGCATCAAGTTTTAACTTGAGTTCTCAAGTGTGAACTCCTGACAGCCCAAACTCAAATCGTCGCGAAAGTTTTTCGCGAAGCTGTCAACTTTCGCGACGATTAATTAGACTCCTGATATATTTAACATTTAACCGCATCGCCTAGGAAGAAATCAGGACCAGTAAAATTAATAAACGGTTATACAGATTTAATATAAGTACTTGATTTTATTACAGTTACTAAAAGTTGAATGTCAAGTAAATCAATGAGTTACGTTAAATTTGTATAAACATCTAAGGTATTGTCCTATTTTTAAAAGCATGGGCAAAACGTCTGCAGAAAACGGGACTAATTATGTTATTTACACGCTCTAACCTCAATTAAAATAATCCCACCCTCTCATAAAATGAGAGAATTAAAATCAAGTCAGCTTTGGATTCTATGAACGTGAGTTCGACTTTATTTTTCAAGCAGTTATAAATAAATAGTTAAATCAATAGGTTAGTAATAGTATCGGAATATAAAGCGAGAGTGTGACCTCCATTTGATGTAACCGTTTTCGGTGAAAAATGGTGAATTTGATTGATTAATCGGTTAACAAACACGTCATAATCACTTAATTAATTGTTTTTATTAATCATTAACGCATTCATTTGCACGATACCAAACCGCGAGCGCACCATTTATTGGTATTTATTTTGAGTCTCATCACACCGTTAAAAACGAGCTTCAAGAATCGTTTAACGAAAATATCACCGATAGACATCATGTGATTTATTTAACGCACACATCAAATCAAGTCACACTCACTGATTGTTTTTTAATATATATACTTACTTACTTTTATCAAAGGAAATTCTAATTTGCTTATGTTAAATCAATCAGTTACATTGAACTTTAACGATATTTTGTGTTTTGTTGTGCATAATATTGACATTAAAATTCCACTGTGATAATAAACAAGCACGTTGACATATTTTTTTATATTTGAAAGTGTTCAATATTAGAAACCCTGAGAAAATCAAATACCAATTAATTTCAATTAATTTTTGCCTATCTTTTTTGCCAAGGCACTTATAAAAACCTACAAAACAATGGAATAGGTGAATAATTTCAATCAATAAGTCAATCAATAAGTTACCAAAAAAACGCGAGACCCCAGTTGAACCAAATCAACGAGTTATAAAAAGATTTCGCTCATATAGGAAAGGGTGCCGATACTTTCAGACGACACACTGTATTCTAACTCAGATAAATAATTTTGTAAAATCTGATAGTTATATTGAATTTTTGTTATTTAGAAGACGAGTACTTTGTCAATGTTTTATTGACGGGTAAAAGGAGTCCAAGATTTTCGAAGAACTGTCCAAACTTAAGTTTGGACTCCTTTACAAGTATTTTACCCGTCAAAACAAAGTTGACAGGGTGCTAGTACATTGTCAAGAAACTTTTGTCGGGTGAAATTTTTATTTATTTAATAATATTCTTATGGTTAGCGAACTGTTAACCAGACCAAACCAAATTGACAGTACTAGCCGTAACTAATTGATTTTATTAAACCGTCGTCCTAAAGTATCTACACCCATAGGAAATTAGGTGATGTGTCCCAAAATATTCTGGCTTTCACACCATATACGGATGTTTTAAAAATAGGCGTGAGTTCAATTTAACCCAGATACCTATCAATACCTTTGTCATAACCAACACATTAATTATGGTTATTAATCTAACTGATTGAAAATGAGTGAAACCCTATTTTTGGTGGTCAGAACATTAAAAATATAATGTGTTTGAATTTTATGGAAAAAATTAATTAAATAACCATATTCTATATGTATTATTTGGCAAAAATTTTGTTTGTATATGAACCAAAATAATATTTTAATACGTTGCTTTCGTTCACACTCACCGCTTATTTTTAAAAAATCAGATAACATTTAATGACTTACAGCGGATTTAATTATGGCATCTGCAAAATTTATTCCCGCTATACTAAAAAATATATACCTTTCAAAAAATAAGCGAAAAGTGAGTTCGTTAATTGGTAAGTCACTCATTTTTAAAACCCGCCTAGGCTTGTAGGGACTACCAAAATCTATTATGCCATAAAGTCCAAAGTCCAAAATTTCTTTCTTTAATTCGCCTTTGTTGACTATCCATTTCGCAAGCAAATTTTAAGAGGTTTGCTCAGTCAAATGAGAGTACTTTCGCAACAATTCTTCTTCGCTTTCCACGCAATTGGGGTCTTTGAGGATACAATCAACCGGACAAACTTCTACGCATTGTGACGTTTCGTAGTGTCCTACACACTCTGTGCAAAGTTTAGGAACAATCACATAAATTTCCTCTCCTTGACTAATGGCACCATTAGGACATTCTGGTTCGCACACATCGCAATTAATACATTCATCTGTAATGTAAAGTGCCATGATAGTATTCCTGGAGTGTGACCTCCATTTGAGGTAACCGTTTTTGGTTAAAAGTGGTGAATTTGGTTGATTAACCGGTCATAAACGCGCGTCATAATAGCAATACTAATTGTTTTTATTAATCATTAACGTATTCATAACACGATCCAAACCGGTAAAATAAAGAGCCATTTATTGGTATTTACAGATTGGCCCATCAAACAGGGCCGGATTGAATTCTCGAACGAAATAAATAGGGTAAATGTCCTTGAAATACATCATGTTATTTAGTTGACGCACACATCAAATCAAAGGTCACACCCTATTCCTGACTAAAGAACTAAAGCATAAAGGCTAGCACCTTTTTTGACACAATGCCACACGCACGAAAGGATGAACAAAATCATCAATAGGGCCACCTAAGGCTGCAATTTCTCGCACAAGACTTGAAGAAATATAGGTATATTCTGTTGCTGGGGTAAGAAATATGGTCTCTATATCAGGAATCAAGGTACGATTCATGCCTGCCATTTGAAATTCATACTCAAAATCTGACACGGCCCGCAAGCCGCGCACAATGACCTGTGTATCACACTGTTTGGCAAATTCAGCGAGCAAACCTTCAAAACCACGCACAGTAACATTACCTAAATCTGCCAATACGGCTGTGGCTAGCTCAACACGTTTTTCTAAGGTAAACACCGGGGTTTTGGAGGAACGGGCTGCCACTGCCACGATGACATGTTCAAATAATTTGGCAGCACGTTTGACAATATCGCTGTGCCCATTTGTAATGGGGTCAAAAGTACCTGGATAAATAGCTTTTCTTTTCATGTGATTATAGATTGGAGGTCAGCAGTCACACAATCGCTGCCACCCAAGGGCGTTCGTTGTTTTGTGAGCAAGCGTAAAAATAATATTCCTGAGAGAAAACCACGATATTGAAAAAACTTAGGGGCCAATTTTGAATGAGGGTTTATGAAATGATGAACGGCAAAGTTAGTTTGTAACTAACTGATTTTATACAACTAAATATAAATCCTTCAATCGCGTTTCTAAATATCATTTGAAATCCCCTAGGGCCCAATGGCACTCACTTAAGATATTAGACTTGTCCCTAAATAAACGTAACCCATTGAAAACATTATATATTAATAGCTAATTAAATCAACTATTTGAGCGGAGAGGGACAAGTCTATTGTTTCAAGAACCTTGCCACAGTCCAAGTTTTAACTTGACAACCTAAACTTGATTACCGGCGTTTAAGTTTTAACTGGGTGCATTCCTATTTTCACGGACAGTACAACGGATACGCTTCATTGCCGGATAAAAAGGTTACCCTTCATCGCGGCGACACTTTTGCAATTGTAACGCGATCGCTAGAATCGAAGAAACGCCAACCGGAAAATTGTCGCGGGTTTAGTTCCTAGCCGATAAAAACAAAGTTCATCCTGAAGTTTTATGATTCATCAAGCTTCGACAGGCTCAGCTACCGAATTAAGACTTTGAACTTTAAAAAGTGGCCGGTGTTTATCTGAAGTTGCAAGTTGTATTGAGAATAATAAATCTAGGAAAGCCTTATCCGTTTATTTCGTGGGACCAAAGTACTAAGGTATGATTGATAATGACCCTTTTTTTGGACAAACGACAGTTTGGAGTCTTAATATATAGCTTTAAGTAAGGATCGACGACAAAATAACACACCCCTAGTACACAACAGCGGAAATATCCATACCACCCTTTTGAATGGGCTTACGCTACGGATTGCCCCTACGATATCGATTGTTCTTGTAGGGGCAATCCTTTATGGTTGCCCCTGATTGAAGGTG
>QNER01000771.1 GCA_003646175.1 Candidatus Parabeggiatoa sp. nov. 1 | reverse complement strand
GTGCCAAAATCCTTAATGAGTAAAAAATATTGTTGCAATAACCAGTGCTATTGTTTTAGTGATACATACGCCACAAAAAAGCGATAGCATCACAGCTTGAACACTTTTTTGTCCTGTACATAGGGAGTCAATAGTTTCGTAGGGTGGGATCGCTGTCGCTACTATCTCAAACATTGTCCCAAATCTTAACGCTTAGCAGCCCACCATCCTCGAAATGAAAATAGGCAACACGTTTAAACCCGAAATCCGCTTCAAATCAACAGCCTAGGCCGAGGCCCTACGTTTTTACGTTTAGCCGCACAAGTGGGAAATAGGTTAAAAACCTTTTGTGGTCTATATAAATAAGATGTTATACTTTGAATAACATTGATGAGCAAAAAGATGCTATAGTTTTTCAAACCTTCAAGGTTTTGGAAACGCTTTACGGTTTTGCCCTGAGCTTTACCAATGCAAATAGCGAATGATTTTTGTGCAATCATTGCATAATTAGGTTATGTTTCAATCAGTTAGTGAAAATGGCTGATATTTTGATTACGACACGTCAAAAGAAGATTTTCAGCAAAGATAATTTAGGCTATCCGCTTAAGGCGAGACACCTCACTTGGTACTGTCATTTTGAACTTTGCTCAGGAATTTGACAAAGTGTCGCCGCGATGAATAATTTTTTTTACATAGAGATAGGGCAAAACCGTAAAGCGTTGCAAAAACCTTGAAGGTTTCTAACTGCATTCGCTATTCGCTGTTTGCGAAATTGGCGGCGGTATTGGTTCATCACTAATAATTAATTAGTATTCAGTATAAAAACTTTGGAAATGCAATTATGGCAAGTGGAAAAGAGATCCGTACTAAAATTGCGAGTATAAAAAGCACACAAAAAATTACCCGCGCAATGGAAATGGTAGCGGCCAGTAAAATGCGTAAGGCACAGGATAGAATGCGTAAATCGCGCCCTTATGCGGAAAAAATTCGGGCGGTGATTGGTCACTTGGCACAGGCTCATCCTGAATATAAACATCCCTATATGCTTGCGCGTGAAGTCAAGCGCGTGGGTATCGTCATCGTCTCCTCAGATCGCGGCTTATGCGGGGGCTTGAATACCAATTTGTTTAAAACCGCCTTGTTTTCAGAGCAAGTACCTTCCCTGAAAACGTGGTGGGATCAAGATATTGATGCCGATTTGTGTGTCATTGGAAAAAAAGGAGGTGCTTTTTTCAAACGGATTGGCGAAGACTTTTTTAGCAAAGAAAAGAAGTTTGGCGGAAAAATCGTCGCACAGAAAGAGTCTTTGGGTGACGGTCCCTCACTTGAAGCTCTGATTGGGCCTGTTAAAGTGATGTTAGATGCCTACGATGACGGCACAATTGATCAACTGTTTGTTGTCTATAACATGTTTGTCAATACCATGACACAAAAGCCTATCGTGCAGCAATTACTCCCCATTTCAGCAGATGATGAAGATGACAAACTGGTTCATCACTGGGATTATATTTATGAGCCAGAATCCAAAGAAGTGTTAGATGGTTTGTTGATGCGTTATCTTGAATCGCTGGTTTATCAAAGTGTGGTTGAAAATATCGCCTGTGAGCAAGCAGCTCGCATGGTTGCTATGAAAAGTGCGTCAGATAATGCCGGCACCATCATTGATGAATTGCAGTTGGCTTATAATAAAGCACGTCAAGCCGCGATTACGCAAGAATTGTCTGAAATCGTGGCTGGAGCGGCTGCCATCTAAAATTTTCTTCCCTCTTCTTTGGGGGGGGAGAAAGCGAGGCTGAGGTGATGAAATTATTAAAGCACATCGTCTTATGGATTGCACTAACAACCAACACGGGGTTGTGCGCAGGGGAATTAACTGAAGAATTAGCCGAGCAGTTATTGCAAAGCCACAGCAATAATCAACGTGTTCCGTTAGTTTCTTCGATTTATCCTGACTTATCCGTTGAGCAAGCCTACCTTGTGCAAAGTTATTATGTCAAAAAGCACTTAGCAGGTGCCCCGCCTGCGGGATTTAAAGCAGGGCTGACTTCTGCGGCTGGGCAAAAAAAGTTTAATTTAAATCAAGCCTTAGCGGGTGTACTGTTTACCAGCGGTGATTTAAGTGCAGTGCCATCTATTGAACTCTCTCAATTTAAGCACTTGATGTTGGAAACCGAATTTGGTTTTGAAATAGGCAAAACGATTACCGGTTTGGTAGCCAATCAAGCTCAACTGCGGCCGCATATTAAAGCCGTGTTTCCGGTGATTGAATTGCCAGATTTGGGCTTTGCGAGCAAACCAACGGGTGTGGATATTATTGCCGCTAATGTGGGTTCGGCTGCGTTTATTAAAGGGAAACCTATCACCCTTTTTGCTGATTTGGATTTAAATGCGCTAAAAGTCACTTTGACAAAAGAGGGGAAAACCGTCAATATCGGGCAAGGTTCAGATGCGTTAGGCAACCAATGGGAAGCCGCTTTGTGGTTAGTAAATACCATGGTGGCTCAGGGGTGGATATTGGAGCCAGGGCAATTTTTTATCACCGGCGCAATGGGCAAAATGATTAAAGCCAAGCCGGGCGATTATCACGCCGATTTTGGAGAGTTAGGATCGATTTCATTTTCAATTGTTCCGTGACAGTTTTATAACTTTTCCGTTTTTAGTTTTTAAGATTTTGGCAGGAGTCGGCCAACTTTAGTTTGGGAGAGCCAAGATAAATCTGGCCGACTCCTAAGTTAAAGCGTGGGAACGTTTCGAGTTTTAAAGTTTAAGAGGAATCTTATCACATGAGTTCGGGCAAAATTGTACAAATTATTGGTGCGGTGGTTGATGTAGAGTTTGCGCGTGATGCCATGCCCAAAGTTTACGATGCTTTGTTAGTGGATGACAAAGGTTTAACCTTAGAAGTGCAGCAGCAATTGGGGGACGGCATAGTTCGTACCATTGCAATGGGCAGTACCGACGGGATACCTCGTGATTTATCAGTCACTGATACCGGGGAACCGATTACGATGCCGGTAGGGCAGAAAACCTTGGGGCGCATCATGGATGTGTTGGGCAATCCAGTTGACGAAAAAGGCCCTATTAACGAAGAAGAAAGATGGTCAATTCATCGTAAAGCACCCGCCTACGAAGAACTTTCGGCCAGTAATGAGTTGCTAGAAACGGGCATCAAAGTCATTGATTTGATTTGTCCTTTTGCGAAGGGCGGTAAAGTTGGTTTATTCGGTGGTGCCGGTGTCGGTAAAACCGTTAATATGATGGAATTAATCCGTAATATCGCCATTGAACATAGCGGTTTTTCCGTCTTTGCCGGTGTTGGTGAACGTACTCGTGAAGGTAATGACTTTTACCATGAAATGAAGGGCAGCAACGTGTTAAATAAAGTTGCGTTGGTGTATGGGCAAATGAATGAACCGCCCGGCAACCGCCTGCGCGTCGGTTTATCTGGTTTAACAATGGCAGAATTTTTCCGTGATGAAGGCCGTGACGTGTTGTTGTTTATTGACAATATTTATCGTTACACGCTGGCAGGTGTTGAAGTGTCCGCTTTGTTAGGGCGGATGCCATCAGCGGTGGGTTATCAACCGACTTTGGCGGAAGAAATGGGCGCGTTGCAAGAACGTATTACTTCTACCAAAACTGGCTCGATTACTTCCATTCAAGCTGTGTATGTGCCAGCGGACGATTTAACAGATCCGTCTCCCGCCACAACCTTTGCTCATTTAGATGCGACTGTCGTGCTATCTCGTCAAGTAGCCGAATTAGGCATTTATCCGTCAGTGGATCCGCTTGATTCAACCAGCCGCCAGCTTGATCCTTTGGTGGTAGGGCAAGAACATTATGAAGTGGCGCGCGCTGTGCAAGGCACTTTGCAACGCTACAAAGAATTGAAAGATATTATCGCCATTTTGGGAATGGATGAATTATCTGAAGAAGACAAACTCATCGTTGTTCGTGCCCGCAAGATTCAGAAATTCTTGTCACAACCTTTCTATGTGGCGGAAGTGTTTACCGGCACCTCTGGCAAATACGTGTCCCTCAAAGACACCATTAAAGGTTTCAAAGCCATTGTGAATGGCGAATATGACGATTTACCTGAACAGGCTTTTTATATGGTAGGCTCTATTGAAGACGTGGTTGAAAAAGCCAAGCAGATTTAATCTAGACGTTCAGAAAAATATTGAGGGCAAAACCTTCAAGGTTTCTAAAACCTTGAAGGTTTCTAACTGAAATGATTTATCTGAAAAACGATAGCAAAATAGGAGTCCAAACGATAGGAAGGACTGCCCAAACTTCGACGCAGTCGATTGGACTTCAACAAAATCCCTTCATCATTTTCTCCTCCTAATCCGTCTGGGGGAGCGGAAATTCCCCTTAACCCTCCTTTTAGAAAACCAAGGGGGGTACTTAATCAGGAGTCACAACATGGCAACAACCCTTCATGTCGATATTGTCAGTGCAGAAGCTGACATATTTTCAGGTTTAGCCGAAATGGTCATTGCGCCTGCGGTGCAAGGTGAAGTTGGTATACTACCCCATCACGCCCCATATCTCACGCCACT
>QNER01000770.1 GCA_003646175.1 Candidatus Parabeggiatoa sp. nov. 1 | reverse complement strand
TTCAGAGCAAAACCGTAAAGCGTTGCAAAAACCTTGAAGGTTTCTAACTGGTGCAAAGAAAAATCTTCAGAGCAAAATCTTCAAGATTTCCAAAACCTTGAAGGTTTCTAACTGACAAAAGCTAGATAATGGTAGCCAAATCCAACCATAACCGCACAGAGCCAAATCCCATCGCCCGTTTTTGTCCACCGCCCACCAGTGCCAACGTTAACAACCAAGGTACCGCGGGTTCTAAATCGCCCGCTAATTCAGCCAAACCTACAAACCCTTGTAACGACATCATTTTTTGATTACCCCGCGAATACCGTTCGCCGATTTCCACCGGCGATAAGTGGGTTCGCACAATCAACAGTTTTTCAGCCACATCCCAAGCAACATCTCTGGCATTTCGTGCCAAATGATGTCGCATTTTGCCATCCAACTGCTCGCCCGTGTCCCGATCTTCCATATCCCACGCTGCCAAGTTATAAGCCACATTGCCCAACATACCGACAATAGGTAACTCAGGGCGAGTATGAAAAGAGCGTTTGCCATTGCCGGTTTTTTCCTGATGCAAGAACGGCGTTTGAAATTCCAATAAAACGGATTGCACCGACGGCAACTGTTCAATCCGCTGCGCTAAAGTAAAATAAGGGGCAACTTCAAATTGAGTGATATTAAAATGTACATGTACCCCCTCGCTATTTAAGCCTATTTGACCTATTTTTAGTAATGTGTTTTTAACGGTTTCATGAGCCGCTATCGCATGTCGTCCCCAAAGCGTGACTTCTAAGGTGAAAGCATCAACCGGTTTATCGCCTTCCAATTCTGCAGCCCGTAATAAAACGGGACGAGCAAAATTTCTACGATGTACGTTAGAATAAGGTTTATACAACCAAGCAACCGGACATTCACTGGGATCTTGGCAATGAGGATCACTGGGGTGTAGCTTGTTACAAGCCCCAGCAGGCTTGTTGCTATAAGGACAAGCGGCATGCCACAGCGCAGTTCCAAACGCACCTGCTAGTGTGGTTCCCGGCGTACTGCCTTGACGCGGCGGCAAAAATAATGGGCGATCGGTTACGCAGTGAGCAAGTAGTTTTTGGACAGGTAATTCAAAAGGATGAGTTAGGGGATCATAATTCAACATAAAAGTACAACGGATTGACGGATTTGACGGATTTATTTGTCAAAACAACGGTAACAGATGCTATCCCTTCTTTTTAGGGATAATATCTGTTCTCAAAAATGGTTACAGATGCTACCCCTTCTTTTTAGGGATAGTATCTGTTCTCAAAAATGGTTACAGATGCTATCCCTTCTTTTTTAGAGATAGTATCTGTTCTCAAAAATGGTTACAGATGCTATCCCTTCTTTTTAGGGATAGTATCTGTTCTCAAAAACACTCGCCTTACAACACCTGCCGTTCTAATCCCAAATCTGGCAAACTTGCCAACGTCTTCGCATCACTTAATACCGCCACATTTGCCTGCGCTGGTTGGAGATAAGTCGTCGCAACTCGTTGCAAATCTTCTATTTTCACCTGTAACACCCGGCGACGAAATTCACGCCGTTGCTCTGGATTACGCCCGTGTAAACTATTGAAAAAACTACTCATTGCTTCACCCGCAGGCGAACCGGGGCGATCAATGTGACTAACGACAACCAGAATCGCCTCTTCCAAAGCGCGTAACTCATGTTTAGTCTCTTGTAACCATCTCAAAGACTGATCAAAATCTGCCAACGTCTCCACCAGACGCGGATCACGATAAGAATAAAAGCGAAATGCGCTAGTATCGCCATCATAACCAGCACCGCCACCATACGCCCCCCCCCGTTCACGCAAAGCCGTGTGCAAGTAACCATTTTGCAAAAAATTGCCTAATATCACTAACGCCGGCGCGTCAGGATGCCCGGATGCCACTGTCGGATAGGCTTTCGCGCAAAAATTGACTTGCGTATGGGTACTCCAAGCCTCTTTAACGATACGATTCGCGGATGAAGGTTTAAAACCGCTATAATCTGCGTGCAAACTAGAGTGCCAACTAAGCTTGGTTAACGTGTCAGCAATCGTATCATGCTGCTCGGCTTCACTGACAACCAATAATTGGCGCGGTGCCTCCAGTAATTTATCACGAATACGCACCAGCTTAGCGGCAAATGCCTTCAACTTATCCTCATCTTCAAAACTATCATCCAGAGCCTTCAGTGTTTTCAATCCCGTTAAGCCATGCCAACGATGCTGTAAATACCCAGAAGGGCTGATACCACTACTACACGTTGCCATTACCAAATGATGCCCATGCCCCGTGATGCTATGCTCACTACTCGCACGGATTTGAGCAACCAATTCGCGCAAACGTGGCAACTCATCAAAATGGGCTTGTTCAAAAGTTTCCCGCAATAATTCTGCGAGTGCCGCTTGGTTACGCACCAAAGCTTTACCACCTAAGCTAAACACACTACGCACCGTCTGCACATCAGAAACGCTGCCGCGTAACGATATCCTTGCACCAATACCCCCCGTCACTGCCGATTGCAGTGCTGCGGTTTCCAGATAATTCTTATCGCCACAGCCCACTTCAGTCACAAAATTACAAAAGAAGGGCAACACATCTAACAACTCAGTATCTAAATCGGGCAACTCGACGACAATCTTTTGATACACCATGCCATTGGTGCCGCGTGCAAACCACGTTGCTGGTAACTCATTAACCGGTTGAGAAGTGCCTTCAGGGATTTTCAACTCATCTTGCACATCTTCTAAACCGACTTTTGGCAATATCTCCGGATTATCTTTCGCTTTTTGACGATTTTCTAAAGTAATGGTTTGTTTAACGATTTGGTTTTTTTCATCATCCGTCATCGCAGCTTTAATCGCAGCTAATTGCGCTTTTTCCTCGGCAAGTTCTTGTGCTGCTAAATTCGCATCGGGTGCCATTACCAAGCGCACGCGATGCGGATTATCTAATAATAAACGTTGCACTAAACTTGGAATAAAATCGGGGTTTTGACAATCCGCCCGTAACGCCGCCAACGCCGGATCAATATCTAAAGCGGCTACCGGATCACCGCCATGTATCATCGGAGAAAACGCATTGAGCAATAAGCGCAAACCATAAGGAAAACCATCACCGGTAATTTCTCGCTGACTTAACTCCATTTGATGCAACACCGATTCGACTTGTTCCATCGGCATCCCATTATCAACAACCTCTTTAAGCACTTGTAAAATAAACGCTTCTACCGCATCTGCCTGCTCAGGTGTGGAGCCTTCCAAGCCACACATAAAACTGGCTTCACGCATATTATCGTCCAAACCGCATAAAGGCGAGGGCGCGGTACCTAAAGAAGTTGTTTCCAAAGCCTGACGTAATGGTGAGGCACTATTCTCAAGCAACACACCGATCAACAAAGTGGTGTTCATTATTTCACGGCTATCAGTACTTTTGCCCAATAACCACGCCAGCACAATATGGGTTTTATTCTGACTTTTTTCATGTTTTTCAATCGGATAGCAAGTCAGTACCTGTTGCGTGGAATCATAACGTTGCTCATCAGGAATGGCTAAATTGAGATCAAGTGCTTGAAAATGCTGCAAAGCACATTCTTCAAAGAACTGTTGATGCCCGCTTGCGGGACGATCACCATACGTCATAAATATCGCATTGGAGGGATGATAATGACTGGCATGAAAAGCCTTCAATTGAGCATGACTGAGCTTAGGAATATCCTTTGGATCACCGCCGCTATTATGGTGATAAGTAATAGTCGGAAACAAGTGGTAATACAGCACCTCCAACAAACGCCGCACCGGCGAGCTCAACACCCCTTTCATTTCGTTAAACACCACCCCTTTGTACACCAACGGCGTATCGGGATCGTCTGCTATTTCAAATTCGACGCGATGCCCTTCTTGAGCAAAATCCAGCGCATTTAAAATGGGGAAAAAGGTAGCATCCAAGTAAACGCGCAGCAAGTTATCGAAATCCTTAACATTTTGGCTGGCAAATGGATAGCCCGTCCAACTGCTACCGGTAAACGCATTCATAAACGTATTCAAAGAGCGGCGCAGCATCAAAAAAAACGGATCACGCACCGGATAGCGTTGACTACCACACAAAGAGGTATGTTCAAGAATATGCGCTACGCCAGTAGAATCCTGCGGCACCGTCAAAAAACCGACTAGAAACGCATTATTATTATCCTCAGCGGATAAATGTAGGTGCCGTGCCCCAGTGGCGAGATGACGATATTCTTCAACATCAACATTTAAGCTAGGAATCCGTGCTTGACGGACAAGAGAAAAAGTGCTATCAGACATATTATAATAAACGGATAATGCGTTAAGGTTAATAATAATTTGTAGGGTGGGCAAGGTTTTTTTGCCCACCTTAAGCTTAAATTTAAATAGGTGGGCAAAAAAAAAGACTTTGCCCACCCTAGTTTTGCCCCAGTTAGAAACCTTCAAGGTTTTAGAAACCTTGAAGGTTTTGCCCCAGTTAGAAACCTTCAAGGTTTTAGAAACCTTGAAGGTTTTGCCCCAGTTAGAAACCTTCAAGGTTTTA
>QNER01000769.1 GCA_003646175.1 Candidatus Parabeggiatoa sp. nov. 1 | reverse complement strand
TAATTTGGAAATTAGGAATTGGAAATGGTGCATCCCCCTTCCCAACGACACCAAAAGTAAAGTGGGTAATTGATTGTCATTAACAAACCCATAGCACAGGTATATTATGAACCAAGAGCAACAGCAATCACAACTCAAATTACTCATTGCAAAAGGCAAAGAACAAGGTTTTTTGACCTATCGCGAAGTCAATGATCACCTGCCGGATGATATTGTCGATCCCGAACAAATTGACAGTATTATCAATATGATTAATGACATGGGGATTGCGGTACATGAATTTACGCCTGATAGCGATATCCTGTTAATTTCTGATACCCCCGTCGCTGACGAAGAAGCTGCTGAAGAAGCAGCTGCAGCGCTGGCTAATGTCGATAGTGAATTTGGCCGTACCACTGATCCGGTGCGTATGTATATGCGTGAAATGGGCACGGTCGATTTATTGACGCGAGAAGGCGAAATAAAAATCGCCAAAAGGATTGAAGAAGGCTTAAGCCAAGCCCTGTCAGCACTCGCCAGTCATCCTGAGATGATTGCAGAGTTTTTAAAACACTACGAAAAAGTCGAAACCGGTGAACTCAAACTCTCAGAGGTTATTACCGGCTTTACTGACTATGTGTGTTCAGAAGAGTTGCCTTCAAGTGACACAGCTAAAAAGGCTGAGCAACTGGTTGAAGAGGCAGCCGATGATGATGACGAGGCAGCGTCCCTTATGGGCGAAACCACACTAGATTCAAACGAAGGCCGTCCCCGCTTTGTCCATTTGCGTGATGCACACAAACGCCTGATGCAGGCGGAAGCAACACATGGTACCCAGTCGCCTGAATATACACAATTGCGTAAAGAAGTGGCTGACTGCTTCTTACGGTTTAAATTGACACCCAAGGTGATTGATGAGTTAACCGCCAAATTACGCGAGACGGTTGCGTTGATACGTGAGCAGGAATACCGAATTCGGGATATTTGTGTAGAAAAAATTGGCATGAATAAAAAAGAGTTTCTGTCCTCTTTTAAACACCATGCAACCAATCCGCACTGGATTATGTTGTTATTAAACACCGGCAAACCTTATATTGCCACATTAAAACAACGCCAAGAAGAATTGGTGCGGACACAACAAAAACTGATTGATTTGGAAAGACAATGCTGCTTGAAAATTGTAGAAATTAAGGACATTAATCGGCGCATATCAATTGGTGAAGCCAAGACACGGCGGGCGAAAAAAGAAATGATTGAAGCAAACTTGCGCTTAGTCATTTCGATTGCCAAAAAATACACCAATCGTGGTTTGCAATTTCTTGATTTAATTCAAGAAGGCAACATAGGCTTAATGAAAGCTGTGGATAAATTTGAATATCGGCGCGGTTACAAATTTTCCACTTATGCAACATGGTGGATTCGCCAAGCGATTACACGTTCAATTGCGGATCAAGCCCGCACCATCCGTATTCCGGTTCACATGATTGAGACAATTAACAAATTCAATCGGGTTTCACGGCAGATTTTGCAGGAAAAAGGCCGCGATCCTACACCGGAAGAGTTGGCTGAGCGCATGGAGATGCCGGAAGAGAAGGTACGGAAAGTGCTGAAAATTGCCAAAGAACCTGTCTCCATGGAAACGCCGATAGGGGATGATGAAGAATCGCATCTAGGTGATTTTATTGAAGATACCAGCATTCAGGCCCCCATTGATTCTGCGACTTTTGAAGGTTTGCGGCGGGCGACACAAGATATGCTAGGCAACCTGACACCTCGTGAAGCCAAAGTATTACGCATGCGTTTTGGGATAGATATGAATACTGACCACACGTTGGAGGAAGTGGGCAAACAATTTGATGTCACCCGGGAGCGTATTCGTCAGATTGAGGCAAAAGCGTTGCGTAAACTGCGTCATCCTACTCGCTCTGAACAGCTACGCAGTTTCTTGGATTGAGGGGAATGGTTCATATCGATAGGGGAATAGACTTCTAGGCCATTTCTGGTAAAAACTACTGATACTATCCCTTGGAGGATAATATCAGTGACAGAAAGTTCGGTATATTCTTTTAAAGAAATCACCTAAGCTCACTGGGATAAATTGTTCGGTAGTCCCTACTTCATTCTGTAGATATTAAAAATCAATGACTTATATTGATGGGCTACCTGAGTTTGTTGAACACATCTGCATTTGAATTGGGCCTTATAAATTTTGGGTTCTTGATTTTAAGCAATCCCAATCTTTGCCCGCCTTGAGAGCGATGCTGTCAACTTTTGCGTAATCTACGCAAAAACTTTTGCGTAGTTCCCAATTTACTTTTTGAACTCCCCTACAGTAAGTGCGATACTAGGCCATCAGCAAGTTTCGGTTCAAACCAAGTCGATTTGGGTGGCATAATTTGCCCAGCATCGGCGACAGCCATAAGCGCTTGCATGCTGGTAGGGTACAGAGCAAAAGCAACGGCCATATCGTTGTTGACCCGTTTCTCTAATTCAGATAAACCACGGATTCCCCCGACAAAATCAATTCGTTTGTCGCGACGCAAGTCAGTAATACCTAATATCGGGGCCAGTAGATGATCAGTTAATAAACTGACATCAAGGCTGGCCACCGGATCATGGGCCGGCATTTTGCTTGGATGGATATTTAATTGATACCATTGCCCATTGAGAAACATACCAAATTCGCCGAACTGTTGCGGTTTCACTGCGTTTTGACAAAGTTTTACGTCAAAATTTTGGCCGACGCGATTGATAAATTCTGAGACTGTGAGCCCATTTAAATCTCGGACAACTCGGTTATAATCAAGGATTTGCATTTGATTGTCCGGAAAAATCACGGTAAGAAAGTAATTATAGGCTTCCTCACCAGTATGCTGAGGATTGCGGGCACGCCGCTTTTCGGCGACTCGTGAAGCTGCAGCCGAGCGGTGATGTCCATCAGCGATATAAAGGCAATCCATACCGTCAAAAGTGGTAGTCATCGTATCAATGTGAGCCGGTTCATCCACTATCCACAGGGTATGGACAACACCATCATCCGCGGTAATGTTAACGATAGGTGGCTGTGCCGTAAGCGTCTTGACGAGCGTGTCTATTGAGGGATGATGTTTATAGGTCAGAAAAACCGGCCCCGTTTGTGCATTCAAGGCATCAATTTGACGCACTCTATCATCTTCTTTCTCGGGACGGGTTAATTCATGTTTGCGAATACGATTACTGTTATAATCGCCCACATTGGCAACCGCCACTAAACCAATTTGTTGATGGTTACCCATGGTCAAACCATATAGATAATAGTAAGGTTGGGGATCTTGTTTAAGGATGCCGGCATTGAGGATATTTTGTAGATTTTCTGCGCCTTTGGCATACACAGCCTCGTTATAGGGGTCTGTATCAGGTGGTAAATCAATTTCGGGTTTAGAAATATGCAGAAAACTCCAAGGCCGACCATCAGCGCGTAAACGGGCCTCAGAACTATTAAGCACATCATAAGGCGGGGCAATAACTTGGGCTACAGATTCAGGTAGAGGACGTAGCCCAGCAAAGGGGCGAATTAACGACATTAAAAACTCCGATATTATTGTTGGTAATGGCAACGACGCAAAAACTGGGGCAAAGATTGGATAAGCTGTCTTGAGCAATGAGCTAAAAGTTTAGGAAAAATCCTCAGTAATATCATCAGCTTCAAGCTCAAATACTCATAAGAAACGGACACTCACTAATTGATTTTTTCGTTCTCGAATCTGATGAGTTTCATCCTTATAGTTTGATCGATAAATAATTTAAGAATGAAACCGTAAAGCGTTTTGGAAACGCTTTACGGTTTTGCCCTAAATCATTTTTCTGAACGTCTATAGATCAAGCCCGGCTACAACCAACGTCCCAACAACACCGTAGGGGTTTTCAGGCTAAAGTTTAGCTCAAAGTACTTTAGCCTTTCAGGCAAATGTTTTTGCGTGCAAAAACTTTTGCCTTTCAGGTAAATGTTTAGCTTTGCTGTACTTTTGCCTTTCAGGCAAATGTTTTTCTAGAAAAACTTTTGCCTGAAAATGTGAATAGCCCTAGGTGAAGCCTGGGGTTTGTGAAATTATTTATCTGAACATCTATATTAGCTATTACATCAGACTTTTGTAACGTGATGCTCAACTTTAATTTCTAAGCCATTGATTTTTATAGCCGACTGGATATCGCTGTTTGTATCCTATAAAAATTCAATCACTTAAAAAACTTAAAAAACCTTGAGCATCGCCTACTGTTTAACTATTTTTTAGAGATAATTGAAGGATGCCAATTATTGCTAAACTCCTATTTAACACCCAGCTCATTTGAGCGGTAACACTGCCTTGGAGCCAGAGATTTTAAAAAAACGCTGTGTATTCTCTGTGTTCCTCTGTGCGACTCTGTGTATTATATACTTACTTGTTCATAAAAGTTTTGTTCCAAGCAAAAATATTCGCGGTTTGCGAACATTGCCACCTATCCGTTTTTGAATATGAAGTACAACGAATCCCACACCTAGAACGATTTGGCTGATATTGTCATTTAATCAATTAAATCCATGAGTACAGTAC
>QNER01000768.1 GCA_003646175.1 Candidatus Parabeggiatoa sp. nov. 1 | reverse complement strand
GCAAAAAAGCGATAGCATCACGGCTTGAACACTTTTTGGTCCTGTACATAGAACGGATTTATAAAAAAGGATTTAAACCCCAACTTCACTTCAATCCAATCCTTTATTATAAACAATCCTTGTAGTTATTGCTATTAATAACACTATAGGTAACACAATGACTGAACTTGATAATCGAGATAAAAAAAGCACAATAGACACAACAGATGAACCCGATAAGGTATTTGACCAATTTGTTCGTTTGAAAACATTACTCAAAGTCAGTGTTGCTCTGTCTGCTGAAACTGATGGTACGCGCCTATTGGAAATGATACTGCAAGAAGCCAAAAAAATTGCGTTTGCGGATGGTGGTACCTTATATACTCGCTGCAATGATGACACACTTAAATTTGAAATCATGCTGAACGATACGTTGGGTATTCATACCGGTGGAACCAGTGGTGTGCCGGTGATTTTGCCGCCGTTGCCTTTATACAATCGACGTGGTGATGCCAATTTGGATAAAGTGGCGGTGTGTGCCGCTATTCGGGGGGAAACGATTAATATTCCAGATGCTTATACCAATACCGATTTTGAATTTTCTGGTACACGGGTTTTTGATCAACAAACCGGTTATCGTTCCCAATCCTTTTTAACGGTACCTATGAAAAATAATGACGGGGAAGTAATTGGTGTTTTACAATTGATCAACGCACTGAACCCAATCACCAAAGAAATTGGTGTGTTTAGTGCCAGTGAACAAGAGTTGGTAGAATCATTAGCCTCACAAGCAGCGGTTGCGCTAGATAATCAACGTTTACAAGAAGATCAGCGTCATTTATTTGAGGCACTTGTTGAATTGGTTGCGACGGCCATTGATGATAAATCGCCCTACACTGGTGGGCATTGTCGTCGCGTTTCTGAATTAACGATGCTGTTGGCGGAAGCCACCGCTGTGACTGAAGAGGGGGCTTTAAAAGATTTTGTGTTGACTGACGCCGATCGTTATGAGTTGAAAGTCGCCGGTTGGCTACATGATTGTGGCAAAATTACCACGCCTGAGTATGTGATAGATAAAGCCACGAAGCTTGAAACCATTTTTGATCGGATTCATTTAATAGATACCCGTTTTGAGGTGCTGAAACGGGATGCTGAAATTGCGATGTTACGTGAACAGTTGGCGGCACAGGCGCGGGGAGAAACGGTTGATATTGACGCGGCTGAGAAAAAATTAGCGCAAAATTTCGAGCGTTTCAATGAGGAACGTCAATTTCTCCATCAATGTAATCAAGGCGGTGAGTTTATGTCTTATGCACTCAAGGAACGTGTGTTGCATATTGCCCAGCACCGTTGGACTACTCCACAAGGCAAAGAAGACTACTTTTTGTCAGAAAACGAGGTGAATAATTTAACGATTACCAAAGGGACTTTAACCCCAGATGAACGCAAAATCATTAATTCTCATATTAATGTCACGATTGATATGCTTGACGCATTGCCGTATCCTAAATACCTTCAGCATGTTGCAGAATATGCGGGCGGACACCATGAACATATTGATGGGAGTGGCTATCCAAAAGGACTCACTCGTGATCAATTGTCGATACCAGCCAGAATGATGGCAATTGCAGATGTTTTTGAAGCGTTAACGGCGAGAGATCGCCCTTATAAAAAACCAATGCCTTTGTCTCAAGCGTTGACTATTTTAGCGCGTATGAAAATAGAGAATCATATTGATCCCGATTTATTTGATGTTTTTATCCGTGAAAAAGTGTATTTGCAGTATGCAAAACAATTTTTAGCCCCTGAACAAATTGATGAGGTTGATGTGGCACAATTACCCGGTTAACTTGAGTACAGCTTCTTTCCGGATTGAACGAACGGATTAAAGGATTAATAGTCAGTACAGCGTATTTCTCAGGAGTACCAGGCGAACCTATACAACTACAAGGATTGTTTATAAGAAAGGATTTTATTTTAAATTATTTTATTTTATCAGGAGTACCAGGCGAACCTATACAACTACAAGGATTGTTTATAAGAAAGGATTTTTTTCTCAGGAGTACCAGGCTAACCTATACAACTACAAGGATTGTTTATAAGAAAGGATTTTATTTTATCATTCGTTCCAGGCGAACCTTGTACGAAAAAACAATTTCTCAGGAGTACAAGGCGAACCTTGTACGAAAAAACTCTAATCCATCAAAAACATATCTTGACCATGAAAAACTGTTACCGATAACAGAAGCGGACTGATATGGTTGAAGAACGCGAATTGTTTCGGCAGGGAGAATTGGAAAATTGCTATGCGAAGTGCGGCCAATTTGGCGAGTGGACAATGCGGACTCAGTAATACCCGTTTATCTCTATTGAGTACAACGAATTACGTCTATTGAGTACAACGAATTACGTGGATAAACGAATTATTAAAATCCTGCTTACCCAGCGTGTTTTAACTCATTGATAATCCAAGACTCAAAGCGAACTTCTCTTTCTTAACATTTATTGAACGAATCACCATCCACGTCAACTAATCAAGGATTGTTAGGCTTTATTCGTTTATCCACGTAATTCGTTGTACTCGTACTTGTTTTAAGATAATATTTACCGAAGCACAAATTTTCAGGCATAAATTCATAATACCTGAAAATTTATGGTTCAGTACTTAGAGTAATTTACGCCGTGCAATCCGTTCAAAAGCACGAAATTTTGACACCGAATGGTCATTAAAAAGTGCTTCTGTTTGTTTGCAATTAAAAGTCAATATCATAATTTCCCTCAGAGAAGCCGATAAATATACATACAGAAATATACAAAGTACAAACATTTTCAACAGTGAATTTTGCCCATTCCAAGGTTTTTTTCGTACAAGGTTCGCCTTGTACTCCTGAGAAATAATACAAGGTTCGCCTTATATTCCTGAACGCCGCCATTTTTTCGTACAAAGTTCTTTTGTGATGCTATCGCTTTTTTTTGCGATAGTATCACTCTTGAAGATTGATTGTTCATTTAGGTTCGTTCTTATAAAAACGTCTTAACTTGCCAAGCCGCTTTGATACCTGTGCCGCTATTGAGTGAGACTATCGCAAAAAAAAGCGATAGCATCACGACTTAAACACTAATCAATCCTTGTCGTTATTGTTTATCCCTTCTTATATATAATCCTTGTAGTTATGGCTGTTTATCCTTTCTTATAACCAATCCTTGTAGTTATTGTGAGCCCCCCCTTCAAAACGGATCATTATCATTTGCCATGCTGACAGTTTTGCTCAACCTATCCAACGCCTTCTTCGCATTCGTATGTCCTTGCGCGGCCGCTTTGCGATACCAGTCAATCGCCTCCTTTTCATTGGGATCGACACCTCGGCCTTTTTCATACAGCCAACCTAAGCTGTTTTGGGCCCAAACATGGTCTTGTTCGGCCGCTTTGCGATACCAAGAAAGGGCTTGGGCCAAATCTTTATCAACCCCTTTGCCATTTTGGTAAAGCCAGCCTAAACTATTTTGCGCGTTAGCATGGCCTTGTTCGGCCGCTTTCTGATACCAGTTCGCCGCTTGGTATGCGTTTTGTTTAATACCTTTGCCTTTGTCATACATCATGCCTAAACTGTGTTGGCTATCCGCATGGCCCTGTTCGGCCGCTTGGCGATACCAGTGAATCGCTTGGCTCTCGTCTTTTTCAACCCCGTTGCCCCATTGGTACATCGAGCCTAAGTTATATTGCCCCCAATCATTGCCTTGTTCCGCAGCTTTGCGAAACCAGTGGGCTGCTTGCGTGTTATCTCGCTCAACGCCTTTGCCGAGTTTGTACATAAAGCCTAAGTTGCTTTGTCCCAACGCATGGCCTTGTTCGGCCGCTTTGCGAAACCAGTCAACTGCTTGCGTGTCATCTTGTTTGACACCTTTGCCCGTTTTATATAACCAACCTAAATTGTGTTGCGCCCACGCATCGCCTTGTTCCGCCGCTTTGCGATACCACTGAGCAGCTTGGCTCTCATCAGGATCAATACCTTTACCTTGGCGGTACATTCGGCCTAAGTTATATTGGCCTAACGCATAGCCTTGCTCGGCCGCTTTGCGATACCAAGAAACGGCTTGGCTAAAGTCTTTTTCGTTATAGTATTGATCGCCTCGTAGATTCGCTTGTTCCGCATCGCTGTCTTCTGAGGGTTTATCAGCAATGTCAGTTTTTTCATCGTTGCTCTGTTCAAGCGGTTTTTCTGAAGGTTGGGGAGCCCCATCAGCTTGAATCTCTTTTAAGCGTGCGATCAATTCTTGGGCAGATTCTGGCCGTTCGTTAGGCTCTTCCTCGACACAGTCTTCTAACAATTCATATAATTTCGGCCCATCCGGCAAATCACGTTGTCGCAAATTATGGCGTGGTTGCTTGCCAGTGAATAAGCGGTACAAAGTTTTCCCAAATGCAAATACATCACTTTTCGCACTTGGTTTACCATATTGTTCTTCACCTTGTTGCTCCGGTGCCGCATAATTCTGCGTTCCAAACACCGCTTGCCCAAACCGACTTAAATGGGCTTGCGTTTGTGACGAAATTTGTTGTTGCTGCAAAGGGGT
>QNER01000767.1 GCA_003646175.1 Candidatus Parabeggiatoa sp. nov. 1 | reverse complement strand
GAACCTTGTACGAAAAATCGGTGCCGGAGTCCAAACTTTAGTTTGGCAGAGTTAATATACAATCCATGTAGTTATTGGTGTTTATATGACAACTACCAGGATTGTTTATAACCAAGGATTTAAAAAAAACTGATATTCCTATCTGAGTTAACCTAAAACCAAGAATCACGATAAATGCAAATCAATCCCTTCTTATAAACAATCAATCCATGTAGTTATTGGTGTTTATATGACAACTACAAGGATTGTTTATAAGAAAGGATTTAAAAAAACGGGGATTCCTATCTGAGTTAACCTAAAACCAAGAATCACGATAAATGCAAATCAATCCCTTCTTATAAACAATCCATGTAGTTATTGGTGTTTATATGACAACTACAAGGATTGTTTATAAGAAAGGATTTTAAAAAAAACGGGGATTCCTATCTGAGTTAACCTAAAACCAAGAATCACGAAAAATACCAATCCCTTATTATAAACAATCCATGTAGTTTACTTACCGTTCCCAATACGCCAACCCTTCGCCACCTAATTGTTTTGCCATGTTTTCCAAAGCAGACAGGGCTTCGTGGTGCCCAATCTGTTTAGCGAGTGTATAAGCCTTTACCCAAAGAGCATACGCTTGTTTTTCATCATCTTTATCCCAATGGAGATGGCCCATATTGAGTAGCGTCGTACATAAACCTGCGACATCTCCGATTTCTTGACAAATTTTCAAATCCTGTAGCTGATATTCTAAGGCTGAGTCATAATCCTTTCTAGCGGAGTAGATACGTGCAATGTTGTTGAGTGTCACGCTTTCGCCGGACTTGTCGCCAATTTCTCTGCTAATTGCTAGAGATTGTTGCAGATAATCCAATGCGGTGTCGTAATCGCCTCGCGCATGATAAATACCCGAAATATTGTTCAGGGTGGTCCCTTCGCCGGACTTGTCGCCAATTTCTCTTTTAATATCCAATTCTTGTTGCATATACTCCAGTGCCGTTTCAAAATCACCAAGAGCATGACATGTTGTACCTGACCAACTTAATGCACTAGCCTGTAACGATTTATCATCAGATTCCCGCAACCTTGGCAACCAATTCTCCAACAAACTCCGATACATGCCCACTCGACTAAAACGAGGCACTATCCAATCTAGTGCAAAACGATCCGCTTGGTCCGATAATTCCGCTAATTGTAACGCCTCATGCACCGTTATCGCTTGAGCAACGGTTTTTCGTCCACCTTCAAATAACCATTGTTGGTATTCGGCCGCTTGTTGGCGTAATTCAATAGAGGGTGGTTCGATACCTTGCGCTTGTAGCCATTCCGCCACTAACGGTGAAATTTGATATTCTAATTGGTTATTTAAGTCGAAGGCTTGTTCCGCATCCAACAACGATAATGCGACTAAGCGTTGTAATAACGTAACGGGTTCTGCTAAATCTTGGGCAATGACTTTAATGCCATTTTCTGTGACCGGGGTAGTGTACACCGGTAAACGGTACAATAAGGTTGTTTCGGCCGGCTGCAAATAACTGACGACTTGTGCTATCGCCATATACACTTGTAAATCCGTTTGGGCGCTGCGAACCCGTTCTAAAAACGCCGTTTGCCCAATGCCTAATTGTTGGGCACTGTGAAATAATTGTAAGCCTTTAAAATTTCCGCCTAACGCGTTATATAAATCACGTTTGGTATAGTGGGCGGGTAAGTCGTCTTTGCTATTAAAGCCCAGTTGTTGCAAATACCGCAAAAAATCGCCATAGCTGGGACGAGCAAGCAAATGATGATGTTCGGTGTTGGCGGATTGGTTTGGTAACACCCAACGTGAAGTTAATAAGATGATGATCTTATTTAAGCGTTGCGCTGCGCTCAGCCAAGCCGCTAGAGTTGCATCCGTTAATGCGCCGGTGTCTGAAGCTTGAATGCTTTCCAAGTTGTCAAAAAACAACAATAAACGGCCGTTACTGTGTTGTAATAGCGCATTCAATAACAATTGGGCGCGTTGCTGTTCATTGGTACACAATCCCCAGCGACGTTCAACCGGTTCTAACAATTGATCCGTTAAACTGCTTTTGACGTGGAAGATAAAGTTTTCCCATGAACTTTCTGGGGGACGGGCCGAATAAGCGTGAACCAGATAACCTTGTTTTTCCAGTTTACGAGCCAGTTGCCCGGCTAACGCGGTTTTACCTTGGCCGCCGGGCCCAGTGATTAAGAATTGACGGCACCGCCCGGTGGCTAAAGCTTGCCCCAATTCCCGCAACTCGCGACGACGACCAATAAAAAAGGCCGGCAACGTGAGATTATCCGCCAAACTATCGACTAAGGATAACTTCGGGGCCGGCGGTTCCGGGGTAAAATCCCAATCAATCAACCCTTGCATCGGCTCATGGCTGACCAAAATCGGCAAACACCATTGCCCTAAACTGACTTCGGCCGAACCACTGGTATCATGTAACGGTTGTAGTTGGGTTTGCAACGCCTGTGTAATCGCTCTGCGGCCTTGTTGAATCGCCACCGTGAGCAATTCTTGTCTAGCCAATGCGTGGCACAGACGATGGGCCAATAAAATCCCGGCCCGATCTTCAATAGACTCGCGCATCCCAATCACATGGGGCAAGCCGGCCGCGGCTAAACTCGTCAAAAGCCCGGCATTTAAATCCTCCGACGAGGTTTTCCCCGATTGACAGGCCGACAAAACCACACATTGCACTTGAGTACCGACAAAAGCTTGTGCAATTTCAGCCGCGACGACCGGATGTCCGCGCCCATCTTCCCCCTCAAATAAAAAAGCTGAAAAATCGGATTGCTTTGAGAAATCGGATGTCTTTGAGACATCCGATTTCTTTGACCACATCCCATGCCCACTCAGGAACACCAGATGAAAGGTGTGATCGCGCAATAACGCAGTTAAGGTTGAAAACCGTCCATCGTCAGGCGTTTCTATCTGCACCACGCATTGAGAGATAAACGGATCCAACGCTTCAAGCACATGCGCTTGTTCGGTTTCGATATCTAAACGCATGGTTTCTGGATCCAGTTCATCCGGCTGCGACGTAAACAATAACACGCGGAGAGGGCCTGTGGGTAAATCAGCTTTGATAGTATGGGTATGTTCGGGCCGTTGCGACGGAAGAGCTTGTTCAGCGACAGCCCGCGGCCACAACTTTGACCATAATCTTTTGAAAAGCCCAAGCTTGTCGTCCTGACGCGCCGGCGTGTCAATGCATTCTTGACGCGCAGCATCGCAGCCCAGCCACCGCCGTGATAACGTATAATGTTCATGTTTCCCCAAAAATCCGTCATCGGGATGATATAAACACTCCCACGGCAGCGTAAAAATATCCGGTGTGCTGCTATCAATAATAAGCGGTAAAATCTGTAAACCGGCTTGTTGTTTAGCATTGGCAAAATCATGATCAATCTTTAATGCTTGCCATAACGCCTGCCCCATTTTTTTCAGACTGTCTTCTATCGAGTTCGTAGGGTGGGTAACGTCTTTTTGTTGCCCACCTTCTTTACAAAGTTCGTAGGGTGGGTAACGTCTTTTTGTTGCCCACCTGCCCGGAGACGGTGGGCAAAAAAAACACTTTGCCCACCCTACAAAAAACCTTAACTTAATGGCATTGGTTCGTAGGGTGGGTAACGTCTTTTTGTTGCCCACCCTACGAACTGTTTGATAGACATATTGCAGCGATAACTGTTTAGCCAACGACACAAGAAAGGGGCGCGTTTGGGCTAAATCCGCTGGGGGGCGGATGATAAAGGGGGTAGTGGTGGTACGAGGCATGGTTTGGAATCCTATCGAGTTCGTAGGGTGGGTAACGTCTTTTTGTTGCCCACCTTCTTTACAAAGTTCGGGCCGGTAACGTCTTTTTGTTGCCCACCAAACTCGATTGTTCGGATAAATTAGTACAACGGATTGACGGATTGTTCGGATTTTGAGATTGAGTTTATCCTCACAATCGAGGTGGGCAACAAAAAGACGTTACCCACCCTACGAACTAATTTATCCGAATAATCCATAAAGAAGCTGTACTATCCGAACAATCCATAAAGAAGCTGTACTATCCGAACAATCCATAAAGAAGCTGCACTATAGATTACTGGCAATATTTGCTACTAAACGCTTTGACACCAATATGCAAGATATACACCGCAATCGCCACCGATAAAATATGTAATGCTATTCCAGAAAAGCCCAGAACCGCTATACCGCCCGCTAATTTTTCCAACAATTCGTCCTTTTTGAGATTACCAAACATCCCATAGCGTTTTTGCAAATCACTATCGGCATTGCAGAAAATATGTTTAGCAGTATCCGTCAATTTCACCAAAAAATGATCCGCCTCTTCTTGAGCAGTCTCCTCAATGTCTTTGCGTTGCTTGGGTGGCAACTCAGTTGGGGGTTTATCCGGTGGCAACGCTGATTTAGCACCACGCATGGTGGTAGGCACCATATTGTCTAGTTCACCCAGTTGTGCATCGACTTGAGCAGATAAATCAGCGAGTTCTGTCGCAGTGAAATGTGTTGTCATCTTAGATTTTCCCTCTTATAGGTTGGAAT
>QNER01000766.1 GCA_003646175.1 Candidatus Parabeggiatoa sp. nov. 1 | reverse complement strand
TTGAATGATATCCTAGGGCGTTGCCCTAGGCTAGTATGTCAGCCCCAGAAAGGGGCAAAGCAGCGTCAGGCTTATTTCCGGACAACTCTAATGTTATACGAACTTAGTGTTTGCTGTACTAGTAGGGGCAATCCCCCGCGCAAGCCCCATCGATGGTATTTTAATTTTTGGGAGTTAATTTTAATTTTTGGGAGTTACCTTACCTTGGAGCGAGCCCCGCCAACTGTTTTACCATTTCAGGAAAAGCTGCCAACATCCGTTCAATACCCTCAATGTCGAAATCATCAGCCAATTCACGCAAATTCTCGGCATAATGGATGAAATGCCGTGCATGATGTTTTTCCCCTAATTGGATGAGTTGCTCGGAAAATGCTTCAATACTCTCCATTTCTATCAGATTAGTTATCTCCTGCCACATCGTTAGCATTTTCTCTTCAAGGGTTTGATGCAAGGCTGCAAGTTCGACTATCTCTTTTGGGATGAACGTTTCTTTGGTGTCAGAAGATATCGCTGTTTCTGTGACAGAATCGGTTTTGTCAGTGTGCTTTAAATAACGAGATAATTCGTTAAAGAGAGCCTGCGTATTCACTGGTTTAGATAAACAGCCCTTAAAAAAATCGTGCGCTTTGATTTTAGCTTGTTCTTCGAGGGTAACAGAAGCGGTTAAAGCGATAACCGGTATATCCAAAGTACTGGGATTCGCTTTCAAGTGTTGGGTGGCTTCATAACCATCCATAACTGGCATCCTAATATCCATTAAAATCAGAGCCGGGTGGTATTCCTGAGTCAAAATCAAAGCTTGTTGCCCATTTTCAGCTTCTATAACCTCCAGATTGGCTTGGGATAACAATTCCTTGATGAGATGGCGATTGGGTTCAATATCATCCACAACCAAAACGATAGCCTTTTCAAAGGAAATATCCTTAAAATTAAAGATTTTCTCCAAAGTATCAACCGATTCGGTGGCAGAGACATTGACATTTGGTAACGTTATTTCAAAAAGGCTTCCTTTGCCGACGGTACTTTTAACCGAAATATCACCATTCATCATCTCTACCAAGCGTTTGGTAATGGCTAAGCCCAGTCCAGTGCCCCCATATTTGCGAGTACTTTGGCCTTCTTGTTGACGGAAGGATTCAAAAATCAGTGCCTGTTGATCGAAAGGAATCCCGATGCCAGTGTCTGTTACCGCGATGATTAAATCTAGGGGGTTAAAGAAATCCGATTTCTTTTCGATATCGGATTTCTCAATTGAGTTCCCCTCGTTCGAGGTGTTAGGGGTATGTCGAACGCTCAGTTTGATATACCCGGTGTCGGTAAACTTGATGGCGTTACCAATCATATTCAGCAATACTTGCCGTAACCGCACTTCATCCAGCATCAACGCGTTTGGTAACCCTTGAGCAATATCGACCATGAATTCTAGATTATTCTCGGCGATTTTGACGGCAAAAATCTGTTTTAATTCATTAACAAGGGTATAAAGATTAACGGCTTCTGACTTTATTTCCAAGTGCCCGGCTTCAATCTTGGACAAGTCAAGGATATCATTAATCAATGTCAACAACGCTTTCCCGGCTATTTGAATCGAGTTTAGATAACTCTTCTGTTTTTTATCTGTCACCAGTGAAGACAAGAGTTCACTAAAACCGATGACTGCATTCATCGGGGTGCGGATTTCATGACTCATGTTAGCCAAAAATTCGCTTTTAGCTTTGTTAGCAAGTTCCGCATGTTGTTTGGCATCAAAAATTTCATGGGTTGACTTTTGCAAATTATCAGCCATCTTATTGAAACTTCCACCTAATTTTCCTATTTCATCCGTTGATGTTATTGCAATTCTCTGGGACAAATCCCCATCGGCTATCTTTTGTGTGATGTCAGTCAGTTTTTGAATCGGTGTCAGGATACGATTTTTTGACCACTGAGTGAAAAGATAGAATATCAATAAAACCAATACCAACAAAAATGTACTGATTGTCGCGCTGTTGTTAGCAGCCGATTTCATTTCTAACATGACCGTATTGGCTTGTGCACCGGCAACATTTGAGATTGCCAATCCCGTATTGATCGCTTTGGTTGCAGCTTCAAGCCAAGTTTCCGCATCTATAGGATACTCTACGCTATTGATGATTTTGATGATAACCCAAAAATGACCGGCATCAGTGCCATCCACTTGAACAAAAAAGGGCTGATAAAAAAGATTTGTCCCAGAATTAAAGCGCACAAACCCTTTTTTTCCAGAAAGAATCTGTGCTGCGATTTCAGGATAATCTCGTTTTATATTATGGTGTGTTCTATGGAGTTGTTCCATCATTCCCCACTCCTTTCTTTTATTGGGATGATGGAGATAAAACCCATTTTGATTAACCAACATATAGTTTTCTAGTCCTTCACCTTCGGCAGTTTTGTGTAAAAATAATGAGGTGTTTATCAACAGGTTAAAGATAACAATTCCCGCCCGTTGGTTATCATCCGTAAAAACCGGGGTTGCGAAACGTAGCACTGGCTTGAATGGGTATTCAATTTGTCCACGTTCTATGTTGAGATCAAGCGGTGAAAAATCTATTTGTCCCGGTGGCAGTTCGATTGAGTTTTGAAAATAATATCGGTTGCTTTTATTCTGCAATTGTTCGCCACGAACCACTTTAGTCATGCCAGCATCAGAATCTACTCGTACATGCTCTTGTCCCGCATTATCTAAATACCGAATCTGCATATACACTTTTTTGACTTGAGAAAATTTGTCAAATAGTGTTTCCACCACGTTGAGTTGTTTATCCAAACCCGCTGGTTTATTTTCTAGCAAAGTTTGAGCCAATGCCTTGACATCACGATGGTTAACCATATTTAGCAAATCAGTAGAAATGCCTGATAAATAATTTTGAAAAGCCATTTTTTTACTCGCTATTTGCAGATAAACCGCGTTGATAGCTTCTTCTTGTTTCTGGTTCGCAGAAAACACTTTTTCTCTTAACAGTTGGAATGATTGCAGAAACTCTTTTTCAAAAGTCACAATGGCTTGTTCCATCTCTTTTGAAGTAGAAGGCTGCCCTTTTAAAAGCAATACTTGATCAAGATATTGCTCCACTATGGAACGATAGTGCTTGATCTTATTCACGGTTTCACTGGAAAAAGGCTTTCCACTTGCAATGGCTTTACCCACAAGGGCACGTTCCCGTCCAGCAAATTCGTATAACATTGCAATATTAGCACGAAGGACGCTATTCAAGTAGGGTATCTGTTCTTTCTGGTATTTGGGGATAAAGATAAAATGACGCAGTTCAAACTCACGATAAATGTTAGCGGTGCTAATGTAGAACCATTCTTTTGGGGATGCATTGCCAGTTGCTACCAAGGTACGAAGTATTTTGAGCGCATCATGCTTGTCGCGCAGCTGATTAACTTTTTCCGCAAAATCCTGTTTTTCAACCATAGTCATCAATTGTTTTGCATACTTTTCAGCTGTTGAAACTTCTGAGTCTCCGTTTTTCCCAGCTGCCAAAAATTTTGGAAATAGCGGTGATAAACTACCTTTACCACCGCCGATAATTGCAGCACCAAATCCCCGTTCAATGGCTTGCCATCCAGCGGCAGCATTCAAGTGCCCGGCAAGCTGGTTTTTGAGAGCATACTCTTTGGCGAGTTGTTCTTCTTCATACGCGCTCTTAATGATCATGCTGACCAGTGTGACTAACACGCACAGTAAAATACCGGAAACGACAAACATTTGAGACTTTAAGGTTTTCATTTTTGTGACCTTTCATTGTTCCAAGATAAATCTTGGACTCCGAAATAGGAGTCCAAACTGAAGGAAGGGCAGTCAATTGTTTTTACCATTTCAGGAAAGGCTTCCAACATCCGTTCAATACCTTCAATGTCGAAATCATCAGCCAATTCACGCAATTTTATAATTGACGAAATGCCGGGCATGATGTTTTTCCCCTAATTGGATGAGCTGTTCAGCAAATGCTTCAATACTCTCCATTTCTATCACATTAGTTATATTCTGCCACATCGGTAGCATTTTCTCTTCAAGGGTTTTACGCAATGCCGCAAGTTCAACTATCTCTTCTGGGATGAACGTTTCTTTGGTGTCAGAAGATATCGCTGTTTCTGTGACAGAGTCGGTTTTGTCAGTGGGCTTTAAATAACGAGATAATTCGTTAAAGAGAGCCTGCGTATTCACCGGTTTGGACAAATAGCTGTCAAAACCGTGCGCGTTGCTCTTGGTTTGTTCATCAAGTCTGACAGAAGCCGTTAAAGCAATAATAGGAATATCACAGGTACTTCGGTTTGCTTTCAATTGTTGGGTGGCTTCATAGCCGTCCATTACCGGCATATTTTAAAAACATCCGATGTTTGGCAAACCTCGGATGTTTGTCCAAAAAAATGAGTTTTTAACGGTAAATAATCGGTTAATTCAATAATTTATAGATTGTGGACGCTTGTGTCGTTAAAAAGGGGCTGACTACTTATTATCTGTGCCGACACGTTTTCTTAGAAACTTGAAGCAATTCAGGCCAATAAGAAGGATTCCAGAGTATAAGGAATTA
>QNER01000765.1 GCA_003646175.1 Candidatus Parabeggiatoa sp. nov. 1 | reverse complement strand
TGATATTTATGCGAGTTATTTGAAAAAGCATTTGTAAATCACAATGAACTACAAGGATTGTATTTTAGAAGGGATTGGGGCACATTTACAATTTTAGTTCCAGGGGCGTTGCCCCTGGCTATATTAATTTCGCACCAAAGGGGCTTTAAAACCTTTAATTTTTTACCTATTTTTGTATTTCATGCAATCGGGAAACGCTATATAAGTACTGAAGCACAAATTTTCAGGTATTTTGTACCCACCAAGGTCTTTTTCTTGCCCACCATCTTGCTACTCGGTGGGCAACAAAAAGACGTTACTCGGTGGGCAAAAATAAATTCATAATACCCGAAAATTTATGGTTCAGTACTTATAAGAAAGGATTTATAGACAAAAACGCAAAGGGTGCCTGTGCTTCGTGGCGTTTCAATCAGTACGGGTTAAATCCTTTGATAAATAAATCCTTTATTATATACAATCCTTGTAGTTAGAGGTTTTAAATGCGAGTTCTATTATTATGGTGTCAACAGCGAACAACAATCAATTTCAGAAGAATCGGTTATTCACCCAAAATGTGTGTTTTGGTAAACCACGCATTCGCAACACGCGAATACCCATGTGGTTGTTAGTCTCTTTTGCTGGAGTGCAAGGTACGCCTGGAACGAAGGTTCACTACTCAGGAGAATTTTTAACATGACTGACACTGATTCTAATTTCTACGTTACCACCGGTGGCGTATTACCCAACAACGCGCCATCTTATGTGCCACGACAAGCCGATACCGATTTATACAATGCCCTGAAACAACGCGAATTTTGCTATGTGCTCAATAGTCGCCAAATGGGTAAAAGTTCTCTTATGCAGCGTGTGGCGGAACAGTTACGCAACGAGGAAATAACGGTAGTTACATTGGATTTGATGGCTATCGGTACCAATCTAAATGTTGCTCAGTGGTACAACGGTTTATTAAATAAGATTGGCAGAAATCTGGGTTTAAATAAAGAATTACGTGAATTTGTGCAAGCACATCAAGATTTAAGTCCGTTGCAACGTTGGCAGGATGCGATTCGTGATGTGGTTTTGGTGCATTGTCAGCAACCGCTGGTGATTTTCTTTGATGAAATTGATCTGGTACGCAGTTTACCCTTTTCTGCTGATGAATTTTTTGCGGCTATTCGTGAGTGTTATGAAGCCCGTAGTCAAGATACGGATTTAGAGCGTTTAACCTTTTGTTTAATCGGTGCCGCTAAACCCGCTGATTTGATTAACAAACCCGATATATTCTCCTTTGGTATTGGACAAGCGATTGAATTAACGGGTTTTCAGTGGCAAGAGGCTCAGTTATTAGCCGATGGCTTGAAGACGAAAACTACGAATCCCACTGTCGCACTCCGCGCGGTGTTGAATTGGACGGGGGGACAGCCTTTTTTGACCCAAAAGGTTTGTCATTTTATCCAACAGATCGACTCGCCTATTCCAACGGGACAAGAGGTTGCATCCATTGAGCAATTAGTGCAAACCAAAATTATTGCGTCTTGGGAAGAACCAGATCATCCACAGCATTTACAAACTATCCGCGATAGGCTGGTTGGAGCACATCGTGATAGTCGGCAGACTTGGCGTTTGTTGGGGCTGTGTCAACACATTTTATCAACGACAGAGTTTGGGAGTACAAAGCGTAGCGCAGCGGCGCTTTGTACCTGTTCGGCCGATGATGAAATGGAACTCCGCCTCACTGGCTTAATGGTTAAACGTCAAGGTCAATTACGGTTTTTTAATAAGATTTATGAAAAGGTCTTTAATCAGGATTGGATTCGTGAACAATTTAAAAACACCACCGGCCCCAATCCTTATAAAGGCTTGTCCGCATTTCAACCAGAAGATGTCGAACGCTTTTTTGGGCGTACCCAATTGACGGCAGCACTGTTGGAAAAATTCTGTGATTTATACACGGCCCGATCACCACGCCCCCGCCTATTACCTATTCTTGGGCCGTCGGGTTCTGGTAAATCGTCCGTGGCACGGGCCGGTTTGATGCCGGCTTTGACACAGCGTCTGTTGCCGGGGTTAGACGCGATTCAGGTAAAAATCATCACGCCGACAGAACTGCCTTTAAAAGTCCTTGCTGGGGTATTGGTGCAAAGAAATCCGATTTCTCCCAGAAATCTGATTTCTCAGGAACAAAGAAATCCGATTTCTCCCAGAAATCTGATTTCTCAGGAACTTCAAGAAATTGAAGAATTATTGAGAAATAAACCAGATGCGTTAAAAAACCTCGTTGCTACCTTACCAGACATTGACACCGCGCCGCTGGTGATTTTGATTGATCAGTTTGAGGAGATTTACACGTTGTGTCAACAGGCTGAGGAGCGCACGGCTTTTATTGAGAATATCATGGCCGCGGTGCAGGATGATAGTCGGCGGTTATCGGTTATTTTGACGTTGCGGAGTGATTTTTTAGCAGAAACGCAACGTCACGAGGCTTTTAATCAGGCAATTGCTCATCAAGCTGTGATTGTGCTGATGATGAGTGAAGCCGAATTGCGTGATGCGATGAGTCAACCGGCCGAGAATGCTGGGCATCCGTTAGAAACGTCCACCGTAGCATTGTTGCTTGAACAAACCAAAGGGCGGGAAGGCGCATTGCCATTGTTGCAATTTGCGTTGACGCGCTTATGGGAAGGCTTGAGTAACGGGATAACGCCGGCCGACACGTTAACTGAAATTGGCGGGGTAGGCGGGGCATTGGCCCAAGCAGCGGAGCGTATCTACCAAGGTTTGTCTGATACCGAACAACAGATTGCCCGTCGTGCGTTTTTGAAATTAATCCAACTCGGCGAAGGCAGTAAAGATACGCGCCGCCGTGTCAATATGGCGGATATGGTCGCACACCGGGAAGCGCCAGAAAATATACACGGTGTGTTAGAACATTTCGTTCGTCGTGAGGCGCGTTTGATTACACTTTCCAAAGATGAACACGATCAAGTCACCGCCGAAGTCACCCATGAAGCATTATTAGAGAACTGGGCCACCTTAAAAGAATGGTTAGCCAGCAGTCGTGAAGATTTACGTTTTGAACATCGCTTGGCCGATGCGGCTAAACATTGGGACAGTCAAAGCCAAGTCGATGGGTTGTTGTGGCGTTCACCGGACTTGGAGTTGCTACGAAACTTTCATCAACACGCCAGTCAGGATATGACAGCGGTACAAGTGGCTTTTTTTCAGGCTTCGGCGCGTAAACAACGCCAAACCAAGTGGTGGAATTTTGGAGCTATGTTGCTAGTGGTATTAACTTTTATTTCAGGCGCAAGCACCTATTGGGCATTCAGTGAAAGAGAAAACGCACAACAAGCACGAGAGGAAGTGTTGCGTATTCAATCTTTATTTTTTGCAAAGTTGGCACAACGAGCTACAGAAAAAGACAGCGTGACTGATGGAATATTATTGGCTTTGGAAGCGTTGCCTAAAAATATGTCTGCCCCTAATAAACCTTTGGTGGTTGAAGCTGAAGAAGCTTTGAAAAAGGCAATTTCCCAACACCGTGAACGTTTGGTACTTCAAGTAAATGAACCGATGACTCATGCCGTTTTCAGTCCCGATGGAAAGCAACTGGTTACCACTGGAAGTAAGGGAAGTTTGTATTTTTGGAATGTTGCTAGTGGCAAACTTTTGTCGTTCGTTTACGGGCATACAGATAAAGTCTCTCATGTTGCTTTTAGTTATGACGGGAAGTTTTTGGTGACGGCCTCTGATGATAATACTGCTTACTTGTGGAATTCTTCTAATGGTAAACGCTTATCAGTGTTTAATCACACAAATAAAGTTTCCCAAGCGAACTTTAGTGCCGATGGCAAACGTGTACTTACTGTTTCTGGCAACGGTGCTCATTTGTGGGGTACGTTGAGCAGTAAACGTCTGTCAACGCTAGGGCATAACAAGAATATTTATCAAGCTGCCTTTAGTCCTAATGGTAAATTTGTAGTTACTGTTTCGATTGGCACAGCTAAACTGTGGAATAGTTTTAACGGCGAACGCTTGTCAATCTTGAAACATAAAAATGCAGTTTATCACGCCGTTTTTAGTTCCAACAGCGAACAATTACTCACGGTATCTAAGGATGATATTCGTCTGTGGGAAGTTTCTAGCAACAAACTTCTATTGACACTTGATTCTGATAATTTGGAACGTGATTCTGATTATGGGTTTAGTACAATTAATTTTGCTGCCTTCAGTCTTGATGGCAAACAAATAATAACAAACTATAAAAAAGATGGTATAGCTTTATGGGAGGCTTCCAGTGGTAAACACCTGTCATTTTACCACAGCGACATGTTGCGGTTTGAGGTATAGGAAAACGAATGCTACATGGAATTCTGACGGCAAACTGGTTATGCTATCTTTTGGTTATAATGATGCCGATCTGATGATTGATATTTTGAGTGATAAAACTTTATCGCTGCGGTTTAGTGGACATGAAGATGATATTTTTCATGCAGCTTTGAGTCCTGACAGCAAACATGTAGCCACTGTATCAAAAGATAATACTGTCCGCTTGTGGGATGCTTCTTCCAAGGCGTT
>QNER01000764.1 GCA_003646175.1 Candidatus Parabeggiatoa sp. nov. 1 | reverse complement strand
TCATTCACTGAAATATGCCTCTTTGTTAATTGGAAACCGTCCTTTTCTTGTTGGGTAGTGCTACAGTGTGGGTGATGGTAGGGTGGATAAGCTTGAGCGCGTAATCGGCCCCTTCTTGACTATCGACATCGACACAGGGACCAATTAACGTCATCTGCCCCTACGACAAAATCACGACTTTAACCCACATTGCATGCACCACGTTTTTGGGTTAGATAAATTTTTCAGAAAAATACACAAACCACGACGGATAGCATCTTGAAGGGATGCATACCGTTACGTTATTTATCTGAACATTTATACAACATAGTGCTTAGCAAGCACATAGACTTCAGACGAGTTCAAGCGTGATGCCTCGGGTTTGCGAATCACAACTTGCCGAAAGTAAGCTTTTAATGCCTTAACATAAGAATCAAAACCTTCTCCTTGAAACACTTTAGTCAGTAAATGCCCGTCAGTTACAAGCACATCTTGGGCCAAATCTCTCGCTAACTCAGCCAACTCAATCGCACGAGGCTGATCGATTGCTTTCATACCACTGATATTGGGTGCCATGTCGGACATCACAAGTGAAACCTTGTGTTCACCTAATTGAGTGAGCAACATCGACAGCACCGCTTGCTCTCGAAAATCGCCCTGAATAAAAGTCACACCGGGCAACGGCTCAATAGGCAAAATATCCAAAGCAAACACTCGGACTTGATTATGCAAACGCTGTGTGACCCATTGTGACCACCCCCCGGGGGCAGCCCCTAAATCCACAACCGTCATCCCCGGCACAAACAAGCGATCACGGACATCAATTTGCGCGAGTTTATAGACAGCCCTTGAACGATAACCCTCAAAGTTAGCCTGTTTGACATACACATCCGATTTATGTTCTTTCAGCCAACGTTGACTTTTATTTCGACGTTTTTTACTCATCACATTGCTCAGTCTTTGATGATTGAGAAACCGCACCCACTAGCAATTGCCGAAGTTCAACAAACAACTCTTCACGACTGTACGCGCCTTTTTGAAACACCGTATCTACCCGATTGTTGAGCCAGAGACGATCTTCAATACTAATGTCCTTCGCTGTCAACACCACCACCGGGATTGAAGAATAAGCCCTATGTTGTCGTAATTGGATGATAAATTCAAATCCATCCATTTGTGGCATCATCAAATCTAATAAAATTAAGTCAGGTAGATGTTTTTGCAAGTGCTGCAAAGCAACTTCACCGTTTTCAGCCTCAATAACTTGCCAGCCGGCCTTATGAAGCATACGCACCATCATCTCACGAGTGGTTGGATCATCTTCCACCACCATCACGACACAAATGCTCTTGTCATTGCGATACTTACGCAACACTTTGATTAATTGAGAGCGTGTGATGGGTTTAGTCAGGTATTCAGCTGCTCCCAAGGAATAGCCTATCTCTTTGTCTTCCGTCATGGTCAACATAATGACCGGAATATGTGCTAACTCTGGATCAGCCTTGAGCTTAGACAGCACTTCCCAACCATCCATGCCCGGCATCATCACATCCAAAGTAATGGCATCAGGACGCAGTTTTTTCGCTAATTTCAAACCCTCTTCACCGCTGCTGGCAGCAACAACCTGATAGCCCACTTTACTCAAATAAGCTTCTAGTATGTCACACACCGTTTCGTCGTCGTCGATAACCAAAAGTACCCCGCGTTCTACCGGGGTATCTGGAAGCCTGACAGCTACCTCATCACCGTCCAGGCGGGGTTGTTCTTTAATGGTTAGATGCGCCGGAATACGCACTGTAAAATGGCTACCTTTGCCAAATTCACTTTCGACATTGATAGTGCCACCGAGCATTTGCGCAAAGTGTTTAGTAATAGCCAATCCTAAGCCGCTACCACCATATTTGCGGGTAATTGACGCATCCGCTTGGATAAAGACTTGAAATAAATTGGCTTGTTGTTCACTTGTCATGCCCATCCCATCATCACTGACGCGGACAGTAATCCAATCGCTGTCCTTTTCGGTTTTTCGTCTCACCTCAAGTGTGATAATACCTTGTTCCGTGAACTTTGACGCATTACTGAGTAAATTAAATAGAATTTGCCTCACTTTGGTCAAATCGGAGTATATTTCACCCAGTTCCTCATCAAACATCAAATGTAAAGCATTGGCTTTGTTCTCTATCAACGGTTGAATTGTGATGATAGTATGTTGAATCATGGCTTTCAAATCAAAGCGTTCAGCATATAATTGCATTTTGCCCGCTTCGATTTTAGAAATATCAAGGATACCATCAATTAAGCCCAACAAATGTTTGGCTGCAGCATGGACACTTTTAACATCTTGCAACAAATGAACTCGATCACACTCTTTAATTTCATCTTCCAGCATTTCAGTGTAACCAACAATGGTATTCATTGGTGTACGCAATTCGTGGCTCATGTTAGCCAGAAACTGGCTTTTAGCGAGATTGGATTCATCCGCTTTTTGTTTAGCCTGCTGCAACTCCATTATGACCCATTTTTGACTGCTGATGTTCTCAACATAGGACCATGCGTAATACTCCCCCTCTTTTTCTATAATCAGCGCGGATAATCTCACCGGCACATAATACCCGTCTTTATGCCGATATTCTTTTTCTACCGGCCCATAGCGTTCACCCGCTTTCAAGACTTTTATTTGGTCTTTTTCATCAGCAACATCCTCTTCTACCACGACATCGTCCCAATAATTCAGCTTGAGCGTATCATCCACTTTTCTACCCACAATTTGCGCGTAAGCCAAATTAACCGTAACAAATTTACCATCAATACGCCACAAACCCAAACCGATAAGCGCGGTGTTCAGCAAATATTGGGTCTTTTGTTCGCTATCGCGTCTGTTTTTATAGGACTGACGCAGATAATTAATAGAATTAACGAGGTATTCTAATTCATCAAGATGTTCAGCCTCACGGCTTGAACGATCTAAATTCAACCCCGTTTCTGAATGCTCCTCAACAATGTGCCCGATGCAGCCAGCGATTTGATTGAGATGGCGAGTCACTTTCGTATGAAAAATCCATCCCATTAAAATGGCAAATAATAAAAAACTGGTTGCATTGACGATTAAACTGACTGCGAGGTTAATATCATCTTCGACGTTACTGTACAACTGCACCGACGTAGTCAGCAAGATAATCAAAAGACTCAACAAGATAACATAAAATGTCAGTTTATAAGCAATTTTATTTCTTAACATAGCATTTTCACTCATCAATTATCAGCGAACAATTATCAGTTCGTCGCGAAAGTTGACAGCATCGCTCCAACTTTCGCGGCTCAACAGTTATTAGTAGACAGTACACAATGATAACTGAGTTCCCTCCTAAAAGTCATTATAGATGAGCATATAAGCTAATGGCACGCACGATAGGAATTAAGTTCCAGGGGCTGTTTTTGCACAACCAAAATTTCTATCGTGCCTGCCATTAGCATATAAGCAATATCTTAAATACTAAAATTGGTTTTAATTCTGTTAATTCAATTGATTGATACCTGAGTAGGCACTTATATACTAACTACAAGTATTTGACATAAATAACTGATGTTACGCACATTGCTTCGACGATGTCACAGTTTGTGCAATAAAGCGGAAAGTTCCATACCATGATGATGTTTGGTGAAAGGGCGAGCAAAGCGGGGACAACCGCTTCGGTGCAACCGCAAAGGGATTGCCCCTACAATATATAATTAAATGGTAGGGGCAATCCTTTATGGTTGCCCCTCTTTATCATTTTGAAGCGTTGTGCGTAACATGAGTAAATAATATCAATTTTGAGTTGAAAAGCATTTTATGATAAACCAAGTTTTTTGAAAAAACTTGGTTTCTTGTTCAAAATCAATAACAAAATTAAAATTAGTATAAGAAGCCTCGTTTTGAAGCTCATTTAAAAATAGGCTTCAGAGATAATGATTCGAGGTCATCGCTTTATTCTCGTTTTTCATTTTGACACAAACTGTAACGGATAACATCCCGTCTCAGGATGCTATCCGTTGCGCTATTTATAGAAACATCTATAGAATAATGACGATGGTGTTTATTACAATTTCTTATTAAACGACATAGTCATTGCTAATTTCCCCAAATATTGCCGTAATTACCTATTACCTATTACCTATTGCCTATTAATTTTTAAATGCAAAAAAAAACGGGCTTCAAAAAATCCCGCAGCCTAATCATCAATGACTTATCAAATACGTTTTAGCCTTACAATATTTATATTTAATCCCGGTTGCGCCGGCATGCTTAATACCAACTCTTTTGAAGGGGTTCAAAATATTAGATAAGTCACTAAAATATCAACTAATTATTTTTATATGAGCCATTTGCAATTTGGCAGCTATTATTGGCAAAGGTATTATTATAACGGTACTTTCGTTGATTTTTTTTGGCTCAAAGTAAGTAATTTGTAAGTCATTGATTTTACGTTTTGACAATTTAGCAAGATTGTCAAAAAAACGACACGCCAAAAATCTAAGTGACTGAATTGATGAGATACCTTTATAATGCTTTGACTTTAAAGGCAAAAAAATAACTTTTTGTA
>QNER01000763.1 GCA_003646175.1 Candidatus Parabeggiatoa sp. nov. 1 | reverse complement strand
AGCATAATACCACAAAATCTAAAAGTCAAGTCAGATCGCGACATTTTTTTTGGTGTTGAGATCAAATCGACTTATATGACTAGATATACATAGATTTAGATAGAAATTAAGTATCAGTTAATTTCTCCTTTTTTACACAACCGTAAATCACGTTTAACCCCGCCCCCATCGTTACCAGATTGATCGCCGTGCCAACAGGCACATCGACTGCAATATCCTTCAAAATGTGCAAGATACTCGCACTACTCATATTGGAGAACTTCTCATAGTGGGCCACTGAATAAGATAGGGCCTCCCTCGGCAATCCCAGTTTGCGTGATAGCCGCAATAGCAAAGTAATCCCGGCCGGATGGATGGCCCAATGTGTGGTCTGTCTCCAAATGCTCTCCGTATTCCATAATGCCTCAGCCACAAACGCCTGAATATCCCGGTTGAAAGTTTTCTCGTTTGCCAATCGGAACGTGTAATAATCACTGTACCCCCAGCGAATCAGGTTCAGTCCCGTTGCTGCTTGCTGCACATATTTAATCTGTTCTAATTTCAACGCCATTTCACCCAGTTCGGGCCGTTTTGAAACCCATAGTGCCGCCGCACCATCACCGAAGGTACACTGGCCCTGCCATACATCTACGCTTGTGCCATTCCAATTGATAACAGTACTGGGCAATTCTAACGAAACCACCAGAATATTTTCAAACGCAGAGTCCAGTTGATTTGCAAGGTTGAGGGCCTTGATACCACCCGTGCAACCCACGTTGCCTAAATCTATCATCATGCTATCCGGGCGCACCACTTGCTTCAACCGATGGGCAAGTCGGTAGCTCAGCCCGGGCATTAAATTACCAGTAGAAGTTGTCGTCAATATCGCGTCAAAAACGATACCGCTCCCTTCGGTCGCTTGTGTAATCTGTTCTGCCAGCGTATCTAATATCGCCTCCGCGCTTGTTTCAAAAGCCATCGCCCGTTCTTTAAAATGCTGTAAATCCAACCAATTTGGTATGCCCCTGCGAGTTCTCTCTCCCATCAGGAAATACCGCACCGCTTTCATCAATTTATCGTGTTCCTCGTCTGCCAGTGGCAGTGCATTGATGGCACGTTCATAATGGGGGAAGATATCTTTATTTGACCAGACTTCACCGGGCGTAGCCGTCGTAAAAATCGCATTAATAAATCGCACAAAACCTCCACAAACCTGTTCAATTCACGGGGTGGATTACCCAGAGCAGCCAATCAGTCCCTACATTTTGAAGTTTAACCGCACAGGTATAGTTTTTCAGATAAATAATTTCAGTTAGAAACCGTAAAGCGTTTTGGAAACGCTTTACGGTTTTGCCCTAAATATTTTCTGAACGTCTATGGAATAAAACGAGCCCCAAAACTTTCCGGTCAAAATACGCCTGCTTAAGGCAGGCCTTTCTATTTTAGTATTTTATAATATCATTATATTAATAAAATAGAGTTGTCCGAAAATAAGGGTTTTGTACATTTAACTCATTGTTTTATGGGTTGCCCCAGGTTTCACCTGGGGCTATTCACATTTTCAGGCAAAAGTTTTTGCACGCAAAAACATTTGCCTGAAAGGCTAAAGTTTCGCTCAGCGAAACATTAGCCTGAAAACCCCTACGGGGTTGAGAGACAAATAAATTTATTTACGGACAAGTCTAATATTAACCTTTTTATTAAAAAAAACTTTGCCAAGTAAAAAATCTTAAAAACGACTGCTGAAATATTGTAAAGGCCAGGTTAATATTATAATCGCGAACAGCGAACAGCCCTGGCCGCTTGACAATTGCTTTTTTGAAACAATATCGCTATCACTACTTCTAAAAATCAATTGGACGTTTCTATTCGCTATTCGCAAAGCTATACTGAGTTTAACATCGATCTGACCATGGCGCTATTGTTGAAATATGCCACTAGAACCAAGATGGTTTTTTGCATCATGGTCACTCAACCAAAAGTTGAAAATTATATTATCAGAGCTTCTTGCAAAACCCCAGGTTGACACCTTTTCAGGCTAAAGTACTTTGAGCTAAACTTTAGCCTGAAAACCCCTTTGGGGTTGAAAGTTTTAAAAGTAAATAGCCCCCTTCGACATCCTTCGACAAGCTCAGGAACACAGATCAGGGGCTGGGTAAAACCTGGGGTGATGAAAATTGTGAATTGTGAGTATTGTGAATTGTGAAGTATTAATGACTAATGAAAAAAAACTTGGTTATTTGACTATTTTTAAATAACTTTTTTTCAAGACGGAACCAAAATGGGATCACTTTTTGTCCCAAAATCACCTGATTTTCACCAGCCCAGGTAAAGCCTGGGGAATGTTTAAGAGTTTCGCAAGAAGCTCATCATACTATTAAATTATATTACTATATTATTATCTTATAATTATAGTTTGCAGACAAAGTGAGCTGCACCTCGCCTTGGAGCATTTTGGACTTTTGGGAAGGGATTACGAAGATAGATAGAAGTATAGAAAAGTTGTTATAGATGTTCATATAATTAATTTCACAAGTCAAAGTTAACGCTTATGGTTCGGTGATTGAAAACCAAGAATTCAAGAATTGAAAAATCTGTCGTTCGTGACAAATTGGCCAACAAGCTTGTCATATGTAGGCTGAGGGAAAAACGACTCCCAGCGTGATGAACTCTAATACAGTCACACATGATGACGTTAATTAGAGTTAAAGATGGGTTTTTATTACTTGGTAGTGTTGCTAAACCCAATCGAATTTAAGGATTAAATTAGGGTAGTATTTGATTTTGTTAACTTATTTCAATTTTCACCTCAATTCAAAAAACCCGTTTTTCACCGAATTCCAAGTTAACGGATACTATCCTTAAGAAAGGATAGCATCCGTTTGGTTACATTAACATTATTTTTCTGAAAAACTATAGGTAACTCCAAAAAATTAACATACCAGAAAAATTCTAAATCACCTATCAACCCTGAAGGGGTTGAATGTATTTTAAGAAGACGGAGAAGCGCATTATTTTCACTGATTATCATTACCCATTACCCATTACCCAAAAATTACTCACTCAAAACCGCAGAATACAACCAATGAAAATCATCAAAAAGAAAAAAGACAGTAGCAGTACCCACGAAAAAGTAAAACTTCCCCCTTGGAAGCTACTTATCGTTGATGACGAACTTGATGTTCACGCCATGACTTGCTTGAGTCTTAAAAACTTTGAATTTGCGGACAAAAAGTTACATATATTCCAAGCAATGTCAGGTATTCAAGCGCGGGAAATTTTGGCGACCGAGCCTAAGATAGCCGTGGCTTTAATTGATGTCGTTATGGAAACAGATGAAGCCGGATTGCAGCTCATTAATTTTATCCGCAATGAACTCAAATATCCGCTGATTAGGCTCATTATCCGCACTGGCCAACCGGGGATGGCACCAGAACCAGAAGTGATGGAACACTACGATATTGATGACTACAAAGATAAGACCGAACTGACAGCACAGAAACTTTATACGACCATACGCGTCGCTTTGAAGAGCTACCGCGAACTCAGCACACTTGATGCCAACCGACAAGCACTGAGAAAGATTCTTGAAGCCGCGCCAGAGCTCTACCATACCCCATCCCTTAACACATTTTTTAATGAGGTACTCACCCAAATCATTGATCTGTGCAATCTGGGCGAACGCAGTTTGATTTCTACCGTCAATAGTGGCCTCTTGTTCACCACTCACAATAACCAAATCGTTGTTCAATCAGGTACCGGCCGTTTTGCCAAACTGGCAAAAACTCCCGATTTAGAGACTATCACAACAATCTGTTCAGAACGCATATTGGGGAAACCTTCCAACGAACGGTTGCCACCCGGGGCACTCTTGATTCCACTTGATATACATAAAGAGCCAATGGGTTTTGTCTACCTAGAGAATGCCCAACATCTGAGCAAGGACGATGAAGACCTTATTCATATCATGGCTAACCAGAGTGCTTCTGCGTTGGAGAACTTACAGCTTTACCTCGATCTTAAACAAGCCAATCAGCAAACTTTACAAACATTAGCCGTTGCCGAGCAATCTCGTCAGGAAGCCGAACAAGCACATCAAGAAGCTGAAGTGGCTAACCGCGCCAAAAGCACATTCTTAAAAAATATGAGCCATGAACTCCGCACACCACTCAACAGTATTTTGGGTTACACACAAATTCTGAAACGTGACAAACAGTTAAATGCAAATCAACAAGAAGAAATCAGCACCATCCAACACAGTGGCAATTATTTACTGACACTGATTAACGATATTTTAGAATTTTCAACAATTGAAACAGGCAGCATCCAACTCTATCCGAATGATTTTCGTTTTAACCCGTTTCTTCAGAATATTGTCAAACTCTTTCAAATACGTGCCGAACAAAAGGGGATTGCTTTTATTTACAAACAGCTATCGCACTTGCCCTCGGTTATTCATGCTGATGAAAAAAGAATGCGGCAAGTTCTGATTAACTTACTAGCTAATGCGATCAAGTTTACTGAACAGGGAGGAGTCACCTTCAAAGTGGGTTTACAAAATCAGGACTCAAACGTTCAGCATTCT
>QNER01000762.1 GCA_003646175.1 Candidatus Parabeggiatoa sp. nov. 1 | reverse complement strand
TTTCTAAAGTTATCTCCAATCCAAGATTTCAAAGAGGCTTTAGGACAATACATGATGTATTTACCTTTAATTGCCAAACAAGCACCTGAATATCGGCTTTATATTGCTGTCGATACAAACGCCCATCAATCCGCTTTTCAAAGACAAATTGTCCAATTTTTAGTTCAATTACATCACATACCATTAATTGTTGTCGATTTTGAAAAAGAGGAGGTAACCCAATGGATAGATTAGCCCAATATCGTTCATTAGTGATGGAAATTTTGCAAGAACATGCGAGCAAGACCGATAGATCAAAAAATGGGGTTGAATCCCATACCATTTTTGATACAAAACAGGATCGATATATGATGTTTCGGGTGGGATGGCGTGAACATAATCGGGTTCATACGCCATTTTTGTACATCCGTTTCAAAAACAATAAAATCTGGATTGAAGAAGACTGGACGGAAGACGGCATAGCCACCGATCTGTTACGTGCTAACATCGAAAGAGAAAATATTGTTTTGGCCTTTCATCATCCTAAAAAGCGAGCATATACCGAATTTGCCACGAGCTAATTGGTTGTGAACAAGTCGGGGGGACAGAGCCCACCCGATTGATATGCGCCTATTGACGGATACATTTATGGGATATTCATGTTGTTTCCCGGTGATCATTTTACGATGATGAATCTGCCGAATGTGCGGGGGCTTGCAGACAAGTTAAGAGCGTGTTTGGACAAGTTTCAAGAACAATAACTACATGGATTGCTTATAAGAAAGGATTAGATTGTTTTGATATTGATATCGTTTCAGGTTTTCGTAATGACCCTCCGTCAAATCCAGAAATAAGCGGTACTCATCCGTAAAATCCGTCAATCCGTTGTACTCAATAACGACAAGGATTGTATGTAATAAAGGATGAGATGGTTTTGATATTGATATCGTTTCGGGTTTCCGGAATTACCCTCCGTAAAATCCAGAAATAAGCCGTACTCATCCGTTGTTGTACTAATCCGTAAAATCCGTCAATCCGTTGTACTCATTTTCAGTTCCAGGGGCGTTGCCCCTGGCTATATTAATTTCGCCCCGTTGGGGCTAGGTTTTAAAGTTTTTTGGGTATGACATTAGCCATTAGCTTGAAGGCACGGATGAAAGAACAATGGTGGGTTTCGTGACGCTCTATCCACCTTACATAACCAGACAAAATTAAATCATCAACTAAATCATCACTTTTTCAATACCTTAAAAGGAGGTCAATACTCTATGAGTGCTACTTCTCAAACACACCGCCCCCACTTTTTAACACAGTGGCGACATCCTCTGGTCCCTTGGGTAATCGCGGGAGCAGGATCATTGGCGGTTTTTCCGTTAAGTGCCAGTAGTGAAGATATGGATTTATCATCTCTGCAATTAAACGGCAGTGCCACCACGCTAAACACCGCTGAGGGAACCGTGCTACGGCTTACCCCGGCCGAAACCGATAAAACCGGGAGTGCATTTACCAAGAACCAGGTCAAGACCACCAGTTTTAGTACGTTCTTCAAATTTAGGATTGAGCCCCATAACACCGGTGGGGATGGCATCGTTTTTGTTCTACAGTCCGTTAAACCAGATTATCTGGGGGAAGCAGGGTCGGCAATTGGTTATTATTCTGAAGTTTTTTGTGAGGGCAATAACTCATCTAAAAAAAGCCTTGGCGTGGAATTTGATACGTGGTTGAATGGGGATTGGGCGGGGGATACGACTGATAATCATGTTGCTATCAACACGCACGGCTGTCTCAATGCTCGTCTCAACGATAAAACGGTGGCAGACGTAACCCCCTCTTTTAAGAACGGTGAGATTTGGTACGCTTGGATAAATTACGATGGTAGCCAATTGGAAGTGCGTACCAATCAGACGGGTCAGCGGCCCGACGAACCGTTGTTGGCGCATTCCTTAAACTTAACACAAATTTTAGGTAGCACCGCTTTTGTTGGCTTCACGTCAAGTACCGGCTATGAATATGCCGATCAGGACATTCTCTCGTGGCAGTACGAAGAACGGTTTGGCCCTGTCACTGTGCTAGAACAAATCAAAGCTTTAGAGAAACAGAAAGAAGCCTTGCAGCAAGAATTAGCGCAATTACAAGAGCAATACGCCTCGTGTCAGAGTGCTTTGGAGGACTCAACCCAAGAGACAGAGGCCTTGCAGCAAGAGTTAGCGCAATTACAAGAGCAGTATACCTTGCTTCAGAGTGAACTGGAGGACACCACACAGAAACTCGAAGAAGCCAAAAACCAAGCGGCTGCCCTCCAACAGGAAATTGACAAAGTGAAAAACGCGTTTGCCGGCAAGGGTGGGGACGCAACCCGTTTGACAGACAATGGTGATGGCACAGTGACCGATAATATGACTGGATTGATTTGGCTAAAGAACGCCAGTTGTGGTGATCGGAGGGAATGGAAGGAAGCCCTTCGGTTTGCCAATACGCTCTTTGATGGTTCAACTCGTATAAATGGCAAAGATTGTGGTCTGTCGGACAATTCCAAGGCGGGAGATTGGCGCTTGCCCAACACACATGAACTCCTCAGTTTAATAGATTTATCGCAGGATAAACCGGCCTTACCTAGCGGTTATCCGTTCTATGACGTGCAGAATACTTACTACTGGTCGTCTACCACGAATGCAGAACGCACAAACTACGCATGGTACGTGTACCTTGACGATGGCCAAGTGTATATTGACGGAAAGAGCTACAGCAACTACATGTGGCCGGTGCGCGGCGGACAATAGGGTAATAGGTAGTAGGTAATAGAGCCAGGGGCGTTGCCCCTGGCTATATTAATTTCGCCCCGTTGGGGCTTAAAACTTAGCCCCTTTGGTGCGTATTATCTACGCCCGTGGCAACGCCCCTGGAAATTTTGCTTTGCAAGAGGCTAAATATTTTACTTTACCTTTAAAAGGAGATTAACTCTCGTATGAATGCGATTTATCAAACACACCGTCCGTTAAGACGGGATTTTTTTACGCGGTGGCAACACCCTCTGGCTCCTTGGGTAATGGCCGGCAGCTTGGTGGCTTTTCCGTTCAATGCCAATAGTGAAGTGATGGATTTGTCATCTCTGCAATTAAACGGCAGTGCCACCACGCTAAACACCGCTGAAGGAATCATGCTACAGCTCACCCCAGCCGAACAAAATCAAGCCGGTAGTGCCTTTACCAAGAACCAGGTAAATACCGCCAGTTTTAGTACGTTCTTCACATTTAGGATTGAGCCCCATAACCAAGGTGCGGAAGGCCTTGTTTTTGTGGTGCAGTCCGTTAAACCAGACTATCTGGGTGAGGCGGGATCGGCTATTGGTTATTCTGCCAAGGATTTTTGTCAAGGCAATGACTCGTCTCAAAAGAGCCTTGGCGTGGAATTTGATACTTGGCTGAATGGTGATTGGGCGGGGGATACAACTGATAACCATGTTGCTATCAACACGCATGGCTGTCTCAATACCAGTCTCAACGCAGAGGCTGTTGTTTCCCCCTCTTTTAAGAACGGTAGAATTTGGTACGCTTGGATAGATTACGATGGCAGTCAATTAGAAGTGCGTACCAATCAGACAGGTCATCGGCCAGATGAACCGTTGTTGGCGCATTCTGTGGACTTAACACCAATTTTAGGTGGCACCGCTTTTGTTGGTTTTACTTCAAGTACCGGTTATGAGTACGCCGAACACAACATTCTCTCGTGGATGTACCAAGAGCAGTTTGGGCCTATCACTCTGCAAGAACAAATTGCGGCTTTGGAAAAACAGATCCAGGCTTTGCAGCAAGAATTAGCGCAATTACAAAAGCGATACGCCTCGTGTCAGAGTGCTTTGGAAGAGTCAACCCAAGATACAGGGGCCTTGCAGCAAGAGTTAGCGCAATTACAAGAGCAATACGCCTCGCTCCAAAGTGAACTGGAGGAAGCGACACAGAAGCTCGAAGAAGCCAAGCTGGAAGTGGTCGCCCTCCAACAGGAATTTGACAAAGCGAGGAACGTCTTTGCCGGCACCAATCAGGATGTCACCACCGAGAAACGTTTGACCGATAATGGTGATGGCACGGTGACCGATAATCTTACCGGATTGATTTGGCTAAAAAATGCCAATTGTGGTGGCCGGATGAAATTGAATGGAGCCCATCAATTTGCCAATACACTCTTTGATGGTTCAACCCGTGACAATGGCGGAGATTGTGGCCTGTCAGACAAGTCCAAGGCGGGAGATTGGCGCTTGCCCGGTCTACATGAACTCTTCAGTTTAATTGATTTATCGCAATATCAACCGGCCTTACCTAGCGGTCATCAGTTTTCGGATGTAAAATCTTACCACTACTGGTCGTCTAGTGCTTCAGCGAAAAACAGGTCCTACACATGGTACGTGAACCTTAGCAATGGCAAAGTCGCCAACGACCACAACACTTCCACTTACTACGTGTGGCCGGTGCGCGACGGAGTGTGACCCGTTTAATGCAAAAGCAACCCAGAAACAATGGGTTGCGTGGCATTAGAACCGGCTATACATAGTCGGTTTAACTTAAGATATAAGGGAGATGAAAATTCTTCACTCTTACA
>QNER01000761.1 GCA_003646175.1 Candidatus Parabeggiatoa sp. nov. 1 | reverse complement strand
GCGCCTCTGGACTTATTTTGAAGCGTTGTACGTCATAAGAGTTTTTAAATGAAATGCGAAGGCCATTGTTCGCTATTCGCGATTTGATAATTATTCATGGCCGTTAAATTGAAATGCGAAGATCGTTGTTCGCTATTCGCGATTTAAAATTGTTCCTGGCCGTTAAATGAAAGGGGCAACCACAAAAGATTGCCAATCTCGCCGTTTTTCTAGAAAAACTGATTCCGAGATGACAATATATAACGAGATGTAGGGGCAATCCTTTATGGTTGCCCCTCTGGACTCTCGAGCTAGCGTTGTGCGTAACATGAGTTAATAATTAATACTTCACAATTCGCTTTATCCGTTTTTGCGCGCAAAAACTTTAGGTGCGAACACAATTCGCTTTATCAGTTTTTTGTACACAAACGTTAGGCGCGAACACACATCATCACCCCTGTCTAATCTATAGATGTTCAGATAATTAATTTCACAAGTCGAAGTTTAACGGATACTATCCCTAAGAAGGGATAGCATCCGGAAGGTGAAGTTATTTTTCTGAAAATCTATATGTGGTTTTTAATCCGGTTAATCTTTTAATCGGTTTAATCCAGTTCAAAATTGTTTTCGATTTTTTTTGAAAAAAGTGTTTGACAACTTTAAAAAACCCGTTTAACTTTAAAAAACCAGTTTAATATAGCGCATTTCTTAGCGAGGGCATCTGAAAGACGGCTTAGTGCGTAAACAAAAACCTCTATTTGTAAGGCCAAGAAAGTTTGAAGCGAATTTAATGGATTGACCTGTATATTTTCAGAAAAATGACTTCACTTCACGGATGCTATCCCTTCTTAGGGATAGTATCCGTAAACGGCTTGAAATCAAGAATATGGGCTAACTTTTGTTGTGGGGGGTCTAAATTTATACCATTTTTTCAATAGAGTTTATGTTATAAGTTATTGATTTTAAATCATATTTTTCCCGAAAAAACTATGCCAACCGGGCCTAACTTTTGCCACCTTTTTTACTTAGGAAAATATTGCTTGTAATAGATTGATTAATAAATAAAAATTATGCACATGGGTTACACTGGAGGCACCAATGTAGGCGATTGTGAAGTCAAGGAAGTTTGGATAGGTATTTGGTAAGTTGACGGATACTATCCCTAAGAAGGGATAGCATCCGGTTGGCTGGTTTTATTGGGCTAATAGTAACTTTAATGCAACCCCAGCATCGGAGCCAAAGCCTAAACCGCCTGTTTATGACCCGGTGCCTTTTTTACCTGCGGACATTCACGCCCAGCAAGCCGCCGCTAAGCTTGCAACTATTACAACCGAGAAATGTCCCTATCAATGTAATCCGATATAACCCGACATTATGTTGATTTATGTTGATTTATGATATTTTACAGAGCAATTGTGGAAGGTTGTTATTGATGGGTACATGATGGGTTTAATGAATGATGATAGTTTTCAAGTCGGGGCGAAGTGTGTTATATTATGTATGCTCTCAGAAAAAAGTACCCAAATCTATTGTGATGCTCTGTCAACTTGGCAAGAAGTTATATTGATACTTCATGGGGCAAAAGTGGTGGGTTGTTATTGACTCGGCATTTTCATGGGTCATCAAATTTCGGATTCTTGAACTTTTGACGATTAACCACTAATGTGTTATCATAGGTGTTCGGGGTTTTTATAGAACCCTTGTCCCCGATGTTCGTAGTGTATCGGGTAGGCTAGAACTGCATCCTTAAAGGGTGTCGAGAGATAAGTTGGCAACAACGACAGTCAATCAGCCCACTTAATACCAGTTCTATAAAATTCTATAGAAAAGGTAACTATATAAAACATGGCTCAAGCCAGTTTTGCTAATCGCCGATGATAAAACTATCACTCCACAAGTTTTTAGCGACTTTGGCTTTGGTAAGGGGTAATAGCCGCAGCTTCCCGTGTGTCTGATCACCTTACTCATTTACTAATGCCTAATTGCGAGTATAATATTCAACGAATATCAAGGAAATAAAAAAATGAAACAACATAATGGCCTAATCGCCTTTCTTTTTATATTGCCATTATTAATGGCAAGCAATGCTTATGCTGATAATGAAGCTGTATACAATCCAGTGACAAAAACACTTCATCTTCCTAGTGTTGTTCTTTCTAATGACCTTTGGGGATCGGCATATTCAGTTGACATGACGGCAAATAATGACTTTATTTTTTCTCTTACGTCGGTGACTGATACCGATATAAAGAATGCATCTATCTATGATTTGGTAACAAGAAAACTTCGTGTACCCATTGTTGTTCTTTCTGGTGACAACTCGGACACCGCTTTTTCGGTGATGATGACAGGTGATGAAAATTTATCTTTTTCGGCAACAAATATCACTCCTATAATACCATTTACGCAAGCACTACTGGAAAATAAAACTTTTTTTGCGGTAGAAGAAGATTATCCTTATCTAAAAAGCAAATGGGATTTTAATGCAAATGGTACTATTTATTATTCAGTTACTTCAGAACCTGAAATTGCCACTTATACAATAACCAACTGGATACTCAGTTTTGATACGAATGTTGAAAATCAAGAAGTTATACAAAGCACAACCAGTCTACTTGCTGTAGAGTCGGATTATTATTATATTCAACGAGTAGGTTTTTATACGGATTGGGAAGATAAAAGTCATGAGTGGGATGTAAATTTAATAGAGTCTTTTAATAACGACATAACCTTGTTAAAAGATTATTTTCTATCTAATGGATTATGGCGGACAACTATAACCCAAGACGGCAAGGTTCTAAAATATCCCGGTACGCTAATGGATGGTAAATGGTGGATTGAAGATAATATTTTTTATTTTGTGTATCCTGATGACGAGTTGGGAGTCGATTCCCGAGCGGTTGTTGACGCTCGGAGCGGTAATAAAAAAGCCCCTTGGCTCCTAAGCCTTGGGGCTTTTTTTATGCATTAAACCCACAAAACACCACTTATCGCAGCCACCCAAACCAGATAATCCGTCGCGGCCTTTTGCCACATCGAACAAGTCTTCAATCGAAAATTCACCTTAACTTTATTCGGATTTATATCAATCACAAACGCCACCAGTTTTTTCGCACTGATTTCAATATCAGTGGGTAACTCATTGATTTTAATCTTAAATTCCATTTTTCCAGTCACCCATTCAGCCAACACCGGTGGTGATAATGTTTTAGGAACGAAGAAAAATTAATTTCCCTGTTGATTGGGTTTAGTACCCTTTAGGGTACTTGAGCTATTAGACAACTGCTTTCGCGCCAATTTTTTGGCGCGCCAAAAAATTGGCGCGAAAAGCTGTTGGCGGAAGTTATTTTATTTTGCTTGTTAAAACGGATACTATCCCTAAGAAGGGATAGCATCCGGAAAATTACACGCTTCATCCAAAGCCTTCTTAAATCCGCTTTTTCAAACTGCAGCTTATTAACACATTGTTTATTTTCAATGGCTGCCGCGTCAAACTTCTTCCTCCAAATAAACTCCGAACCCAACTGTTGATTGTGTGCGCTTTTTAACTGCATTGAAAAGTGAGTACAACGAATTTTGTTCCTAAGCGAATAAAGCAAAGGCGATCTTTGATGATTTTATCCTTTTAAGAATATATTCTTTATAATTAATTAATTGGTTAAAATTTAATAAAGAGCGATCACCCTGTCAATCCCAAGCTTTAATTCGCTTTAATTCGTTTATCCACGTAATTCGCTGTACTCAATATTTGCTGTACTCAATATTTTCATTCTTGGGTGGGCAGTGTTTAGCCATAATAATTTATTTTTTATTCGTTTACGGCATTGAAAAGTGAGTACAACGAATTACGTGGATAAGCGAATAAAGCAAAGGCGATCCTTGATGATTTTATCCTTTTAAGAATATATTCTTTATAATTAATTAATTTAATTAATTAATTGATTAAAATTTAATAAAGAGCGATCACCCTGTCAATCCCAAGCTTTAATTCGTTTATCCACGTAATTCGCTGTACTCAATATTTGCTGTACTCAATATTTTCATTCTTGGGTGGGCAGTGTTTAGCCATAATAATTTATTTTTTTATTCGTTTATTTCTGGGATTCGCTGTACTAAACTCATTGGGCAAAAAAGTCAGTCAGGATTGGGTTTATCCGCTTATACCCCAAATCCGTTGTACTCCCCCCTATAAATTGGCTTCAAATTTGCAGTCACTTTCCTATAGTCACAAGAAACTTTTGCAAACTCACATTCTAAATGGACGATTCCCAAAAAATGTTTAATCTATTTAAGAAAAACCACTCTCCCGCTAAACCAACCGCATCAACCGCACTATTTGTACAACCATTGTGCCACCCATTTCTCGATTTTGAGCAATTTGTAAAAGGTATTAATAATGTACATATTGATGTCTACCTGAGCCCCCGTTTTACTGAATTAAGCAATGCGTTAATTTCTGAATTGCTGAATGAACGTAGCAGCACCAAAAGACGTTTTACAGATAAACCGTCAACAGCCGTACTTACCAAACTTGAGGCCTTTAATACCAGCTATGCGTCTATGCTGACGGCCGCAATACATCGAGCGGCGGAAAAAAAACGATTAGATT
>QNER01000760.1 GCA_003646175.1 Candidatus Parabeggiatoa sp. nov. 1 | reverse complement strand
TACGTTGAGCTACATTGGCGTTAAAAAATCAATCCGTCAATCCGTTGTACTTTTTACAAAGTTCGCATTTATATTGACATTGAGCTACATTTGCCTTAAAAAATCAATCCGTTAAATCCTTCAATGCGTTGTACTTCCAGTATATAACTTTCATCAACCCTTTAAGGAAGATTTCACCATGTCTGAACAAAACACTGAAGAAAAACCCAAATTCCATCGAGGCTCAGCCCTGACTCTTTTTAAGAGCGATCGGTATGAGGACTTGATGGCACTTGTGCTGTCCCTGTTAATTGCGTTGGGAGTCTATTTCTTTGTAGACTAAAATGGTACAAGGAGTACAAGGCGTACCTTGTACAAAAATTGGTCACCAGGAGCACAAGGCATCCCTTGTACAAAAATGGGTTACCAGGAGTACAAGGCGTACCTTGTACAAAAATGGGTTACCAGGAGTACAAGGCGTACCTTGTACAAAAATGGGTTACCAGGAGTACAAGGCGTACCTTGTACAGAATATGAAAATCTATATGTCTTACACACACATTCTCTTAGCCAGTCACGGAACCCCGGGTGCTTGCGCGGCAGAGGTTGCCGCTTTTAACCTTTGCCACCCAGACACCACCCTGCATCATTTGATGGTTGTGCCCGATTTCTGGAAAGGCATGTTAGGGGATGACTGGCTTAATAATGCCGTTACTCAAATTCGCTATGGAAAGTATCTGGAAGGCGAGTTAGAAAAAGAAATTCAGGAAAATGTCAACCGCGTCAGCGCGGAAGCCAAGGCGCGAAATATGGCATACAATTATGAATTTATGCTAGGCAAACCCGCTGAATGTTTGCTCAAAGTGGCTGACTCTTCCCACTTTGATTTGGTCGTGATGGGTTCACCCCGTCCCAAAAATAAAGAAGGGCTAAAATCGCGTATGCACTGTGAAACGTTGCTTTGCTCATTATCCATTCCTCTGCTTATTATCCCTTATCCTCACGATGTCTGATTTAAAGTTGCCTCTTCCTAGCGAAGACGCTGCGTGGGTGCGCGTTATCACCCCCTTATCGGTAGAGACGTTGCGCGAATTTTGCCGCGACTTAGAACGTCTATACCGCATTAATCCGATGTTAGAATTTGAATCGTTTCGGCAAACCGCCCCTGATTACTACTATTTACGGGCCAATAATATCAGCAATGGACAGGAAATCGCCACTGAGCTACAAGTAGAGGAAACCGATGACGGTTTCAAAATAACCTACAGTGAAGGGATTAAGTCCACTACCTTTATCAGAATTGAAAAGGATACCCAAGGCGCAAACCTGATTATTATTGACGATTACAGTGGTTTACCAATGACAGAACGCAGCGAACGCTTGGCAGAAGTTGACCGTAGTTTAGAACAATGGGGTCAAGCGTTGTATCGCCACCTACACAACTGGCAACGTTGGTTTTGGTTTCCACCCTACCGCTGGTACATCCGCCGCGTTTGGCAACCGATGAAACCCTCGGCACGGCGGATTACTTATATGCTGATTGTCATTACCCTTTTTGAGTTGGTAGCGTTTTTAGTGATGATGGGTTTATGGGTATTGTGGTAAGTACTTTCAGTTATCAGTTATCAGGGATGTCAGTACAACTTCTTTCCTGATTTTACGGATGTTAAAAAACTGGTAACTGATAACAAGTACAACTTCTTTCCTGATTTTACGGATGTTAAAAAACTGGTAACTGATAACAAGTACAACTTCTTTCCTGATTTTACTTTACGGATTTATTTTTTGATAACTGGTAACTGGTAACTGGTAACTGATAATGGAAACCATCACACTCAAAGAATATCTTAAAAAAGGCGAAGATTCTTCCAGACAATTTAAAGAGAATTTCATCAGTATTGATAAACGGGCTGTTGAAATTTCGGCTTTTGCCAACACCAATGGTGGCGACATACATTTATGTTGGTGTTGATGATAATGGTGTTATTAAAGGTTTGTCTCGTGATGAGATTAAACGTTTAAATCAGTGGATTTCAAGCACCACTTCACAGAAAATTGAGCCCCCCATATTTGTGCAAACAGAAATTATTTTAAGTGATGAAAAAAGTATTATGATCATCACGGTTCCAAAAGGCACTCATAAACCTTATAGCGTCAACAAAACTGAATTTTTGGTAAAATAAAAAAAATGGTGCCTACAAACGGCGAGCCAGCCGGGAAGAATTGTTCCGTTTAATGCAGTCATCAAGTCGTTTATCTGCTGATTAAATGGATGCAAGCGTTGGAATAGCGTTTTTTTATTTCTTCTATTTTTCTGAATTTTATCAAACGGTTTATGGCGAAACCTTGGATAATATCAATATCAGCAAAGAACAACTGCTCAACAATTTTAAGCTGGCTAAAGATAAGCAGTTGACGTTGGCAGGGTTGCTGTTATTTGGTACACAGGTTGAATCGATTAAACCCCAATTTGGTATCAAAGGGACTCGTTATTTCAATGAAAATGAATTTTGGGATAAAGAAGATATTGGGGGCAAACTCCCTGAACCACAGAAAAAGGGAGTCGATTTCATCTTACGCAACCTAAAACGTAGGCAAATAAGCAATGATTTTAACGCCCCCGGTGAATTGGAAATTCCGATGCTGGTGGTGAAAGAAGCGGTTGCTAACGCTCTGGTACATCGGGATTATTTTATAAATTCTTCTATATTCATTAATAATTACGTGGACAAACGAATTAAAAGGATTTTGAACCGTAATAACTAACTACAAGGATTGGTTATAAGAAAGGATAAGGCAAGAACGGCTTCGATTAATTCGACAATGTCATATTTAGAGGAGTGCAAGGCGAACCTTGCGCGATAAAGGCGAGACGGTGGTTGAAATGTGACATTGTAAAAATAACTACAAGGATTGCTTATAAGAAAGGATTACAAAAACGCAATAACGACAAGGATTGCTTATAAGAAAGGATGACAAACAGTGATAACTACAAGAATTTTATGCTTATGAAAGGATAAGGCAAGAACGGTTTAGATTAATTTTTTGTTCTAATCCTTTCTTATAAACAATCCCTGTAGTTATTGTTAAGACAACTGGGAGATGATTCATTATGCTTGAATGGCTAATGACTACAATTAGGGACATTGTAGCAAACGATTGGACTCAAAGGATTGCGACATTTATTGGCGGAATAGCTGTAGTAGTGGGCTTTTTATCTTACCTCTCTAAAAAATTCCCTAAAAATACGCTCTCTACCGAAATAAGTGCGACTAAACGCCTCTGGTTTTCTGGCTTTTCTCGCCGCTACAATAAACACGTCATTTTTGAACACCGTGTTTTTAATGTCCGTGGATTGCGCACTCAGGGCACATTTATGCTCAAACTGGAAAAGGTGTTTGTAGAGTTACGCATTGCCCATTCGCATAATCCACAACAAGCGAGCGTTAATCCCATTTTGGCGAAAGAATTGGCGGATAATCACCCTATTTGGGATTTTTTGCGTTTTAACAAGAAACGTCCTAATGATGATACGTTGGTGTTTGCCGTTATCGGTGCGCCGGGGTGTGGTAAAACGACGCTGTTACAACATATTGCATTGGCTTTTGCCGCTAAACAACATCGCCGCTATGGTTTATCGGCTTATGTACCATTGTTGTTATTTTTGCGTCAGCATGTCCAGACAATTGTGGAAAAATCCTCCAACTTGGCAGACTTGGCATACGCGCATTTTAACGATACGAACAAGTATCCTAATTTGAATCCGCCACCGGGCTGGTTTGCCCAACCATTACAAAATGGCAAGTGCTTGATTTTATTAGATGGATTAGATGAAGTCGCCGATTTGCAACAGCGGCGAGCCGTGTCGGCGTGGGTTGATCAACAAATTATCAATTATCCCCGTTGCCGTTTTATCATTACTTCACGCCCTCAAGGTTATCTCACCGCCCCAGTGGAACAAGCCAATGTGTTAGAAGTGCAGTCTTTTAATGCCAGACAAGTGCGGCGATTTGTCCATGCGTGGTATTTGGCGAACGAAGTGATCAGTTTTGGGAGCGAAGATGACGGAGTACGCAATAAAGCCAAACAAGAGGCTGAGGATTTACTGCAACGCCTACGAGCAATGCCAACGTTAAGCGATCTGACGGTTAATCCGTTGTTACTCACCATGATTGCAATGGTACACCGCTATCGGGGGCAATTGCCGGGACGGCGTGTGGAATTGTATGCGGAGATTTGCGATGTGTTGTTGGGACACTGGCGACAAGCGAGAGGCATACAAGATAACCTAACAGCGGCTCAAAAGCGCGTCGCTTTACAACCTCTTGCGGCCGAAATGATGAAACGCAAAATCCGCGATATTCGCACTGATAAAGCCATGCAAATTATCAATAAGCCGTTAAAACGTGTTGGTTTGAAGGGTGAATCTGTTCAAAAATTTTTAAGCGATGTGCAAGCCAGTAGTGGTTTGTTATTAGAAAGTGAGGTAGGTGAATGGCGTTTTGCCCATTTAACCTTTCAAGAATATTTGGCGGCAGCTTGTTTATTGGAACAAAAAACCAAGTTGGATTGGAACGCAGCCGTTAATGATAGTTGGTGGCATGAAACAT
>QNER01000759.1 GCA_003646175.1 Candidatus Parabeggiatoa sp. nov. 1 | reverse complement strand
GGGGTACCCGATTTTTTACTTTCAATAAAAACAATGACTTACGACCCCACCCCTAGATAAAAATATGGCACGACGGGGCGTTTTTTAATAAAAATATAACAAAATCAAAGAGTTCCTTAACTTAATGGCATTGACCCGACAGCTACATAAAAGTTTAAGTTATGCCCGCGTGCAATATACTCACTTATGTCAACTCTTTTCTTGGGAATGCGCTCTGAGCAAATATTTCCCTTTCGTTGAGACGAGGAAACGGTTTGTCTTCAGGGACAGGGATGTTGAGGAAACGACATAATGGTTCCCATCCCTGAGTGATTTCATAAACCAGAAGGCGTGTCGCCGGCACGACTGATTTTACTTCTTCAACACGTTGCTGAAAACGCTTTATTACATATGGCTTATTTTCAAATTTGTCTTGAAAGTACCCCTTGAAAATCAAGTCCTTTTCCAATTTGTACACGCGGTTGAGATAACTGCTTTCCCCTTTGGAATCTTCTGTCGGTTTTTCCTCAGTGTAGGCACGGATAATCGTTTCTGATATGCTATCATACCATTTTTCAGGTTCTCTTACACTCAAAATCACTTTGGCATATGGATAATGCAGCATAAGTTGACGATAGAAGTAGTAACCCGGAAAACCAATGATCGATTGATAACCTTCAAAAAAGGTCTCCCAATTAACAGGCTTTCCTTGATTAAGAGCTTCCCAGAATTCTATTTCCCGCGGATGCTCGAATAGATGATAGACATGGTAACATTTACCGAAACCAAGTTCCTCCAGTGCGACACGAAGCGAAGTCGTCCCTGTACGCCCAAAACCTGCTCCTATAATTTTTATGCCCATTTCGTTTTTTCCTTTCTTTAATCAGCTATTCTTAAGGATCGATGAAAAATTAACTTCCCCCAATATCCTTATGGCATATCAATAGTGGTGTATAAGAATTGAGGAAGTTATTTTTGAGCCGATCCTAATCAACTGATTTTTTGGTTAATTGTTTATTGTCTATCCCAATTTTATTCCCCGTTTTTTCATGCTCAATGCCAATGAGAGGAAGCATTGCATTTCCCACCCCCACAAGAGTAAATATCGCACTAATAAAGATTGCTGTTAAAATGCCGAAATTAAATAGTAAAAATCCTCCTATTTTCATGACACTTGGTACAAAGCTAAGTTTAAGATTGCTTCGCAACTTAGAATCCAGATTATTTGAAATCTCAAATACATTAGCTAGATGGGAAAGAGTTCCATCCATTAACACAATTTCGGCCACATCGGTAGCAATGGAGGTCGCGCCATGTATGGAAATGGAAACATTGGCTTTTTTCATCGCAATCGCGTCATTAATACCGTCGCCAACAAAACAGACAGATTTTCCAGCCTTCTGTAATTGTTCGACAATATCAGCCTTATTTTCTGGTGTAATATCATAATAACATCTGTCCATTCCCAATGATTTTGCTAGTTTTTGGGTGGGTAGCTTGTGATCGCCAGATACGATGGCAAGGTGCTTTACGCCGGTTTGCCTGAGTTGCTTAAGAACCCTTTTTACTTCTGGACGTAGCATTGTCTGTAATTCGATTGCTCCGCCTACCTGATGATTGATAGCCACGACAACTAAAGAGTGTCCTTCAAGATGAGCCTGTTTTTCCGCAGCTTCAATTTCACTTGGTATGCTGATTCCCTCACTCAACATAAAACGTGGGCTGCCTACACGGATAACCTTATCCTCATCCTCAAGATTTACGGTGATACCATAACCCATTTGATATTTGGATTCGTCTGTTACCAAAGGTATCGTACAATGATTTTCCTCTGCTTTTTTAAGGATAGCTTTAGCAATAGGGTGTGCCACATAACGTTCCGCTGCTGCGGCATAAGTCAGAATCTCTTTTTCTTGATAATTACTACTCACAATAATCTGCGTGACTTCATTCTCTTGCTGGGTCAAGGTACCAGTTTTATCAAACAGAACAACGTCTACTTGACTTAACATTTCAAGTGCGCGTCCATCTTTAACCAGAACCCCTTTATAAGCAGCAACACTGATATAGTTCAGTGTGCTAAGTGGTGCAGTAACCCTAATTTTAGTAGCAATATGGCTACTTATGATAATCACGAATCCAACTGGGCCGAATAGAGGTAGACTAAAAAAGGCTATACCCAACACCGGTAAAGCCCATGTATCAGCCCATTTTTCTCCTTTTAATTGGAAATTTGTTTTGACATCAATCGAATGATTTAAGATTTGGTTTATCTTAGCAATTGTTGTTTCTTGCCCTGATTTTTCAACCTTAATACAAATTTTACCGGCAACGACAACGGTAGCCGCGAAGACTTGATCTCCTGGCAATTTTTCCAATGGTCGTGATTCTCCGGTTAAAGCATGTTGATCAATACTTGCTATTCCCTCAGTGACAATTCCATCAACCGGTACGATATCACCGGTCTTGACAATAATAATGTCACTATTCTTGATCGTTGCTAGAGGTACTTCAAGTTCGATCCCATCCCTTAAAAGCCACACATTTTGAGGTTGTTGTTGTTCAAAAACGTCAAGGAGCATCTTCTTAGAATGTCCTTTAGCACGAGATACTACCAATCTTGACAAGTGAAATAATGAAACGCCCAAAGCGGCTGCAAAATATTGACCCAAAGCAAACGTGGTCGTATCGGCAAGAAAATAGAGAACATACCCATCAATCTTTCGCTCTTTAAGGAGCGAGTTTTCGGCAGATTTGAAATGGGGAACAGCTATATAGGTGAAAGCTGCAATGTTTAATAAAACGAATGGGGGCGAAGTCAGGAAAAATTGCCTTATTGCTCCTATTCCCATAGCAACGCCGCTCATTTTCAAATAATGCTGTTGTTCTTTTTTTTCAGCTTCCACCGTTTCAGCCAGAGCCAGTTGAGTTTGTTTAACGCTTGTATTTTCAGCGTGTTTAGAGTGACGATTTTTTTCAAAAAATCTTACACATGCATAAACAGTAAATACAATTCCTAATTCTAATAACATAATGTTAATTAAATTCAATATTCTTAATCTGATTTAAAGTATTTTATGAAATTATTTAAATACAAAGTGTTATAAAATTTACATTTAAATAATAAACATAACTAAATTAGTCGAAGATCGATCAAAACTATGAAAAATGCCATTTCTTCCCAGTAAAAAAATTAAAATTAATAAAAACAAATACTTGCATTATTTCATTTTCCGTCAAATCAGCGAAAAAGTGAGTTTTGCAAGATGCTCTATATTTAATAACAATGGAATTAATTGCCGAATGGAGAAAAATTAAGGGGACCAATTCTGTTTGGTTCTAAAACCATTGAACCTGCCAATTTGTCAGGAATCTTGAGCATATTAGCAAACTCTAACTTGAACATCAAGTATTTTGTATTTCGGATATAGATAATTCAAAAACATTTGTTATATTATCATAACTCAAGTTGCTACCTATAACTATAAAAAATAAGTTAAATCAACGAGTTGCTATAATAGTGTTCAAAACAGGGCAGAAACCTTGAATGAAATCAATCAGGAACGATTCGGTAGCAACTTGGGTTATCATAATAACCGACATTCTGCATAACATAGATTTTAAATCATTATTTTTTTCCTATCACATTATCCCAACCAGAGGATTTGTGTACATCACCATTCGCATCAACAATTAATGCTTCAACATCGGCGCGTTTTTCTACCCATTTCAGTCCTTCTGTGGCTCCCATCACGTAGACGGCGGTGGCATAGGCATCTGCCAAAGTGGGGTTTTGCGTTATAATGGTGACACTTTGGGCATCATTGGCGGGTTTTCCTGTTCTTGGATCTAAAATATGTCCATAGCGTTTGCCATTTCTCATTATATAGCGTTTACTATCGCTAGAGGTTGCAACGGACATGTTCGCCGCCAAAAATTGTTCAAGACTCCTTCCTTCCCAACGCGGATTTTCAATGCTTATCTTCCAAGCCCCGGTTGATTTTTTACCGAGTAAGTAAGTATCACCACCGGCACTGATGGCCGCATTTTGGATTCCCTTCTGTTTCATGACTTCAATGGCAATACCCGCCGCATAGCCTTTGGCAATGCCACCCATGTTAATTTTCATGTTTTCGGGAATTTTTGCCATAGATCGCGCTTCATCTATTTCAATTTTGCTGGCATTGACGAATTGCAGCTTTTCTTGAATTTGTAAATCAGAGGGAATGGGTTTTGAACTGTCTCGAAAGGGATATAAATCCCAAACCGCTCCGATAGTTATATCAAAAGCACCCTGAGTTTCCTTATGGGCAGTTTTAGCCAGTTTTAATAAGTGCAAGGTATGTTGACTGATTTTAATAAATTCCCCGGCATGTTGATTTAACAAATAAACCTCGCTGCCGGGTTTCCACGAACTAACAAGGGCTTCCACTTGCCGAATTGCTTCGGTTGCTTTTTTTATGGCATCAATGACGATTTTGTTGTCACCTTCAGCAATAAAAACAAATTGCGAACCCATTAATACTGCTTCACGTTTGACTAAACCATTTTCATTATGGCCGTATAATGGTGAGACAATTTTTGTCTCTTTTGTGTTTTCAGCCGTTGGTTTTTCT
>QNER01000758.1 GCA_003646175.1 Candidatus Parabeggiatoa sp. nov. 1 | reverse complement strand
TGAGTAATACAGCAAGGGTAGCCTTTCATCCCTATAAATAACATAATTGTAATCCCTAAAATTTGGGGATTCTTCCTATTGGCTTGATTTAACTCAAGTTTCTAAGAAAACGTGTCGCACTCAATGACATACTCAATCTCTTTGCCGGGCAATTGTACTTCGCGAAGATTACCCAAAACATCGTAGCGGTATTGCGTGATTTCCCCATGACGGTTTTTACGGCGTAATTCCCCATTAGCGGTATAGTTATAGGTGTTGTGGCGTTTCCCTATTGCATGCACTACAGATAAAGGCTAAATATTGTTTGTTGTCATCGTCTGTGTTTGTAGTTTAGCCGACTGAGAAACGCTATAAAACCCATGCCACGTTCGTTATGGAAATTTTCAACTATGGAGCGCGTTTTAAAGTAGGAGAAAGTAATCTAAGAAAATCATTCAATTCTAGCTTAAATAACGCTTCAATTATTTCTTCTTCAGTATTCGTTTCATCACATGATACTTCTTGTAATATTTTTATCGAAAAATGTTGTTCAACTGTTTTATTTAACAAGTCCATAATCTCATAGGCATGTACTTGAACAGATTTATCCAAACCGGCTTTTTTCCATATTCTTCGTGGGATTTTATCTAACTCATCATACGATACCCTTAAAATATCACAAAGTTTATCATCAAGACGAAAGAGTCCAATGTCCATTACACCCAAGATATTTGCTATTTGAGTTAATAGCCATTTTGCATTTTTTTGGCAATCTGTTTCTATGCCAATATCTTCTAATCTTAATATTTCCGATTTTCTCTCTAAGAGTTTGTTACGGACACGCTCCTCTGCTAGGCTTTCTAGCTTATGTATATATCTATTCAAATAATCCGCTAGCAAATAGCCGAATATACCAACTAGCAATAAAATGATGACACTACAAATAAACAACACTATACCACCCTCTTAGCACCAATTTACACAAAAAATATTACCGCTGACAACTGATACCCATGCTACGTTCACTATTTGATTCACCATTTTTTTTTCGAGACTGCCTCTACCAATCGGCCTAATGTTATCGGAATATGCTGCGATTTCGATATTTTAAAAAGCTTTCTGTATAACAAATAACTGATTGGGTTAAATGCACCTTCCGGATAAAAATACTCATCAAAAACAAAATGAGTTAAATCCACGTCAAACACTTCACTAAAAGCTTGCACAAAATCATTTGCATCATCACCCTCTACTCCTAAATCTTCACTTAGACGGGTGTTTAGATTAAGTTTACTGATTGAAGTTCCCGTCTGTTGTGACACAAAGTTTCTTACCTTTAAAAAGTTCACATTTGCCCAATCCGAATCAGGGGAGGATGTGAAATGATTTTCTGTTTTTGTATCCATTGTCTGACCTTCGTTTATACCCAAGTTTAAGTTTAAGTGTCTACTTTTTTTAAGGTGGAGCGACCGGGTTTATAAAACCCCACCAAAAAGTGCCTCCTGCCCATGTCAATAGGACTTACGCATTGACAAATTAACTTAAAATCTTTCTTGCTGTAAATAATCCTGTGATAGTCTCAAGCTCCGATGCGCTTTGGACTCCGCCATCACAGAAAAATTTACCGTAAGAAATTTTTTAATGAGTTATTTATGAAACACTGTTTTGCCAAGAACCATGTTACACAATACTGAAGACGTAACTTCTACTCATTTAAGTAGCCCGCACACAGTGTTTATAGGTACCTTCAAAAATAGTTGACAGTATATACTCTTCATTAAGAGTAATGAGTAATGGGTTTAAGGGTAATGGAGCAATCGTTCTTTATCATTCATCAATCAAGTGGTTAGGAAAATTCCTTCCAATTATCGAAGCCAAAAATTCAAATACTCAAAACCTATTATCTATTACCCTTTGCCTCATACTTTAGAAAAAACGGTTCTAGTTTTGAGAGATAACTAAAGAGTTCATATTTCTATAGCTTCCCATAAAAATTCTTTAGACTTAAACCTCAGAGGTTTGGCAAACCTCTGAGGTTTGTGACCAAAATATTTATTTGGAATGCTATAGGTGGCAACTTGGATTATCTAGACAATCCTTAACACATAGTCCAATAGACACAGCATCATAACCTAATATGAGCCATCCAAGGCCAGGAATCCATCTTCCTATAGCTCGACCAATCACTCTTGTGCGGGCCTTTGGTCTCAAAAAGCTCGGTGTTGGTACACCTCTTGGAAATCTCTTTGGGGAAAATTTTTGAGGAAATTTCTTTGCTAACACAGATGAGGCGAAAGATGTTCCTCCTGATGCGCCTGGCATTTCAAAACTTTTGGGAATAAGCGGCAACCCAACACCAACACCCGCAGCACCAATTAATGTCTGAAGACCAAATTGATCAGCCGCACATTTTGCAAGACATTCAGCAAAAGACGGAGACAAACCTACCGCATCGGTAAAATTAATTGGGTTATTTAAAACATACCCATAAAGGTTAGCATCCCCACCCGCAAACAAAATCGGATCCTTAGCCGTCCACCGCCCAGTTTCAGCATCATAATCCCGCGCCCCAAACCGCGTCAACTTAGTATCCAAATCATAGATACCGCCTGCAAAACCAAACGGCTGAAACCCAGGATTAGAGTCTTCGATGACATTCCCAAAGGTATCATAATCCATCCTTTGGGCAACAGAGCCATCGCTGATATCAACCACCAACCATGGACTGCCTAAATGGTCACTCAAAACGCGGTAAGTCTTACCACCCTTGACCAGGTCCAAATTATAACTGGACAACGTCTCATGACTCGACAAACCAATATCAGGTGCTTGATACTCCGTTTGCAAGTCTACTTCATTGTAGACATAGTTATGCGCCGGACTACTCGGCGGTTTAAGGGCCGTGAAATTACAGTGAAGGTCGTACTCTCGATTTGCCGATTTAAAGGCCATGTCTGGGTGAACGGCAGGGTGGTGATATTTTGCCGGGCGAAAAAAAGGTGGATTCCGCTTCCGCGAAACCCACCCTACATAACCCATCCTACGCTCGCTTGATTTCTTACCACTCCTTTTTGGGGCACGATCCATTCATATTGGCATCATATGTAGTGAGTAATATTACCGGTAGCAGGAAAAGGGGACAGGTGAGTATATTGGACATATATTGGGCAACAATTGAAATTAAATGCACTGGTCCCCTTTTCTTTCCACCCCTTTTCTTTCCAGGCTACGCTTGCTTTTCTTGGCAGTCCAACCTACGGCCCTTGGCCTTATTTGTTTTGACATAACCAAATCCTTCCTTCATGAGAAAAGTAGAGAGCGAGTTCACCAGGAATTATAGAAAAAATGGCATCTTGATAATCTCCTAGTATTAGGGCATCCTTTAAGCTTAAAAAGAAAGAGGAATCTCTAAAATTATAGAAAACTCCCATGGTTTCAATATTGATATGCAGCTCCTCTTTTTTCAATAAAAAGCAAAACTGCCTTGTCAGGTGTGATTCCAGCTTTGAAGAGTTTTGATAAGACCGCTTACGGTTCTTAAGAAAAAGATGTTTCCATTTTTCCTGACGATTAGGAAAAATAAAGCTACTTACAAATTTCTCCAAATGTGGGTTTAGAATAGTTTCATCACAACAGTCCGAGCTATTTTCAATATCTTCTTTTTTTAAATTTCTCATAGTGTTTTTCTCATATGACGCTGCGAGCCAAGGAAGACGAGTAGTCTCTGGTAGCTTCGAACGATTGTAAAGAAGTTCCAGCCTACGTCCAGTCATAGGGGAACGATTTATGAGCTTGCTTCGAGCCGCGGGAACGTACAGCCAGAGCCTAACAGCAGTGAAACCCTGGGCTTCGACACCATGTTTATTACCGCCCATTGTATTTATCGAAGCCCCGTGACACTATGTAAATTTGACTAAATAAAGTTGGATCACGCTGACAAATAGGTGAATATGGATGCCATCAGGAAGTCAGTCATGATCTGCTTGATGCAGAAAGGCGTAGCATTTCCGCCCATCTAACATGTCTGCAATCGTAAATCGCATCAATGCTTGTATATTGGTACGGTTCATCCATATGTTAAACCAAAGTAGGTATTTGTGGCTATTTTTTCCCTTAAACATCGGGGTAGCGAATTTTAGTAGGCGCAAATATATACCCTTAATGTCACAGATTGATAAACCGTCCCAATATTGAGATTAGAACCTTTTCGGAAAAGTATGATGATTGTTATTCTTGCTGTTACTCTTATCCGCGTCATGAAAATGATTCTCCGGATGTTGAGAATCAGGATGTCTTTCGGGAGATTGATACTTTTGTTGCTCGTCATACTCATCACGTTTGTGTCGAGGAGCATTCTTCTTTGGTTCAGGTTTTTTCTTTCCAGGGTGTGGATGTGCAGCTGCATCCTTCGCTTCCTTTCTAGTGGAGTGGCATACTCCTCTATTAGCATTATGCACCAACACCCCATCCCCACCCACAAAGTAGTTATGAGTATTGGCAACCGTCAGATTATACACCCTTTCAAGGCGCACGCTGGTATCGACTTCCTTAACCACCACAGTCGTCCCATTGTGCAACTGCAACGCTTGCCCAACTTTCAGGCTACTAGCAGGATTCCAGCCCTTGCC
>QNER01000757.1 GCA_003646175.1 Candidatus Parabeggiatoa sp. nov. 1 | reverse complement strand
GGTAAACCTTAATGGCACGCACGATAGGAATTAATTACTTCAATGTCATATTGAATCAGGAGTACCAAGCGAACTTGGTACCAAAAAATGGCGTGATTGGAAAGGAGTACAAGACGAACCTTGTACGAGAAGGCCGCGTGATTGGAAAGGAGTACAAGGCGAACCTTGTACGAGAAGGCCGCGTGATTGGAAAGGAGTACAAGGCGAACCTTGTACGAAAAACGGCGTGATGATTAGAAATGTGACATTGTCAAGATAAGTACAACGGATTGACGGATTTGACGGATTTTTTATCAATCACCATCCATCCGATAATGAAGTCAATCCGCTGTACTATATGCCCAAACTGAAGTTTGGACTCCATCCGTAAAATCCGGAAAGAAGCTGTACTATATATTGATAACTGATAATAACTTGACAATGTCATATTATCAGGAGTACAAGGCGAACCTTGTACGAAAAAACTTGGTTCTGATTGAAATGTGACATTGTCAAGATAAGTACAACTTCTTTCCGGATTTGACGGATTTTTCGGATTTTTTATCAATCACCATCCATCCGAGAATGAAGTCAATCCGCTGTACTATATATTTATTTATCAGTAGTCCTGAAATGTGGGCGATATGTTTTTAGGAGTCCAAACTTTAGTTTGGTTTTACACGCCCAAACTGAAATTTGGACTCCATCCGAGAATGAAGTCAATCCGCTGTATTATATATTGGCGACTTAAAACAAACGTTGCTTGATTACCTGAACACCCATAAAGCGGTATGATGATCTACCCGATAGGGCTTTGCCTTGACCGGCTTGTTTTTCAATAACCCCTTGTTGTGATGACAAAATTTCCTACCACACGCTTGTCACCCCATCAACCTGATAAGGATAAAACGATTATGAAAACGACATCACTAATTAAAACCAACAATCATTACCCCCTTTCATCTCCGCAACGGGATATATGGTTTGACCAAATCCTGCATCCCGATGTGCCACTGTACAATGTCGGTGGCTATGCGCGGATAGATGGGCCTATCTCACCCGCCCGGTTTGAAAAAGCCATCAATCAAGTCATTCAGGAAAACGATGCCCTACGCATCATTCTTCACGAGGGGGAAAGTCTGCCCACACAAACCTTTGCCGAAAATGTCCACCTTAAACTGGAATTCCATGATTTCTCTGATAAGGAAAATGCTCACGAGTTGGCTATCAAATGGATGGAACAAGAGTTTGTTAAGCCTTTCCAACTTTATGACGGATTATTGTTTCGATTTGCATTATGCAAAGCAGAAGCTAATTGTTATTACTGGTTAAAAAAATACCATCATCTCATAGCAGATGGGTGGGCAATTTCCTTGATTGTCCAACGGGTTGCCGCTGCGTATAACGCACTTTCCACAGGAAAAACGAGTGAGCCGAAAAATTTTGCTTACCCAAATTTTATTCAAAACGATCAAGCCTACTTTGAGTCGGAAAAATTTGTGAAAGCCAAACGCTATTGGCAAGAAAAATATCGCGAAGTGCCAGAGCCACTTATAGTGCGAAGCTCAGCTACCCAATTTCAGGGTAAAACTGTTCCAAGCCAACGCTCAACGCTGTGCCTTCAAAGGCCTTTTTATAATCAGATCATTGATTTTGCTAAAGAAAATAAGGCATCAACGTTTCATGTCATCTTAGGCGCACTCTATTGTTATTTTGTTCGGACGTGTCACCGAGAGGATTTTGCCATTGGATTACCTACGCTGAATCGGAGCACTGCCGCTTTTAAACAAACGGTGGGCCTGTTTGTGGGTGTCAGTCCTGCTTGGTTCCGTTTTGGAACAGAGTTGAACTTTGTCGAACTGGTGGAAAATATTAGCAAAGAATTACAAGGAGACTATCGACATCAACGTTTTCCTCTTGGTGAAATCAACCGGCAAGTTGGATTGCACCAACAATTGTTTGATCTCACACTGTCTTATGCCAAACACGATTATGATACCAATTTTAATGGCAATCCCGCTAGGACATCCTATCTCACCAACGGTTTTGAACAAAATGCGTTAGCTATCTTTATCGAAGAATTTCATCAACAGGATGATGTCAATATCTATTTTGACTATAACCTTGGAGCGTTTGACAAAGCTGAAATTGAACGTCTCAAAGCGCGTTTTGAGTTTATATTAGGTGAAATTCTCCGCCAGTCTTCGGTGCCGATTCGGGCATTGCAAATCATGCCCGATGCGGAGTTAAAGAAAATCTTAGTTGAATGGAATGACACCGTAACCGATTATCCGCGTGACAAAACGATTGTCGATCTCTTTGAGGAACAAGTTGCCAAAACGCCAGATGCTATCGCCGTCGTCTTTGAAAACCAACAACTGACTTGCCAAGAATTAAACGCTAAAGCTAATCAACTGGCTCATTATTTACAACATCTCGGTGTGAAGCCTGATGCGTTGGTAGGGATTTGCATTGGGCGTTCTTTAGAAATGGTGATTGGGCTGTTAGGCATTCTTAAAGCGGGGGGCGCATACTTGCCACTTGATCCTGCATATCCGGTGGCACGTCTCGCTTTTATGCTGGAAGATGCTCAAGCACCTGTGTTATTGACTCAATCCAGCTTAAAAGAAGGATTGCCAGAAACTAAGGCGCAGGTGGTTTTTTTAGATGTTGAAGCCGAAACGCTGTCACAGTTTCGCTCTGAAAATCTAGTCAGTGGAGCTACACCGACGAATTTGGCTTATGTGATTTATACGTCTGGTTCGACGGGAAATCCTAAAGGTGTTCTTATTGCTCATCAAGGATTGTGTAACTTAGCTATAGCACAGATTCAAGTTTTTGGTGTGCAATCAGACAGCCGGATTCTTCAATTTGCGTCTTTAAGTTTTGACGTAGCGATTTCTGATATAGCCATGGCTCTATGTTCTGGTGCCACTCTTGAGTTAATCACTCAAGATTCTATGATGTCCCCTTCAGAGTTAATTCAGATATTGTACAACCACTCTATCACACACTTTGAAATTCCAGCATCTATTTTGGGAACGCTTCCCGTTGAAAAACTTCCTAAGTTGCAAACGCTTATAGTTGGTGGCGAAGCCTGTTCTCCCTCTGTTGTCGCTCAATGGTCAAAAGGCCGACGCTTTTTTAATGCTTACGGCCCAACCGAAGGGACAGTTTGCGCAACCGTTTTTGAAAACCCCACGGGTAGCTCATCAACACTTCCCATTGGTCGCCCCATTGCTAACACCCAAATATACATTTTAGATCAGTCTTTGCAACCCGTTCCTATCGGTGTTCCCGGTGAATTACACATCAGCGGTGTTGGTTTAGCTCGCGGCTACCTCAACCACCCCGACTTAACTGCCGAAAAATTTATCAACAATCCCTTTAGTGACGATCCTAACTCACGTCTTTACAAAACCGGCGACTTAGCCCGCTATCTACCCGACGGCAATATTGAATACTTGGATCGCATAGATAACCAAGTCAAGATTCGTGGTTTTCGGATTGAATTGGAGGCCATCGAAACAGTATTGGTTCAACATCCTGATGTGATCGATGCTGTCGTTATAGCGCGGAAAGACGAATCGGGCGAAAAACGCTTAGTCGCTTATGTCGTATCCAATCTCATTCCGACACGGATTCCTTACCAAAGTGAGTCCTTAGTCAAATATGAAGACAAAACAGTGCCACTTCGGACGGAGGATATTTGCACAGCGGGTGTTCTCCTAAAAGGTAGCATGTCTTTTGAAAAAGGCAAGGAAATCAGTCTGCATATACAACTGCCCGGCGAATCGGAATATTGTTGGTTAAAGGGAAGGGTCGCCTATTCACGCGCCTCGACGACGGGTATTGAGTTCAAACTCACGCCTAAAGAGCAAGTTCTAATGGAAAAAGGAGTCAGTTATGAGCTTGAAAATAAAGGGTTTTTAAACTTTTGGCAGTATTCACTGCGGGACAAATTGCGTCATGCCCTTAAAGAAAAATTGCCTGACTACATGGTGCCATCGGACTTTATATTACTCATGTCACTGCCACTCACGCCAAATGGTAAGATAGATCGTAGGGCATTGTCTCAATTATCAGTGAGCAATTATCAGTTATCAGAAAAAACGTTTGTCGCGCCTCGGACACCTGATGAGGAATTGTTAGCTGGCATTTGGGCTTCCGTTTTGGGTATTGAACGAGTTGGTGTCCATGACAACTTCTTTGAATTGGGAGGCCATTCCCTGTTAGCTGTCAACCTGATGGCGAGAATAGAGCAACAGTTTGGCAAGAAATTACCCTTATCGACACTTGTAGAAGGAGCTACCATTGAACAGTTAGCCACTGTTCTTGACCAATCAACCGAAAAAATGTGGCCATCTCTGGTTGCTATTCAACCCAATGGCACCAAACGGCCTTTCTTCTGTGTGCCCGGCATCGGTGGTAATGTGACTGATTTTTATGAATTAGCACAACAACTCGGCAACGAACAGCCCTTTTATGGCTTGCAAGCGGTCGGATTGGATGGAAAATCAAAGCCTTATACCAACATTGAAGACATGGCAACGCACTATCTCAAAGAAATGCAAACCGTGCAGTCTCAAGGGCCATACCTGCTTGGTGGATATTCTTTTGGTGGACTTGTGGCTTTT
>QNER01000756.1 GCA_003646175.1 Candidatus Parabeggiatoa sp. nov. 1 | reverse complement strand
TGGCAAACTGAAGCCGCGCAAGCGCGGCAAGCATTTTTAGCCACATTTTGGACACAATTGAGTTTAGAAGATGAAGATTTCTTGGAAAGTTGTTTCAATGATCGCAGTCAAATCGTGCGCCAACTTGCTGCACAAATGTTAGGTTCTTTGGCTGACTCTCGCTTTTTAACACAAATACTTGAGCGATTATCTGGTTATATCAGCGTCAAACAGGGGCGAATCAAACAGACGTTAGAAATTAACTTGCCTTCTAAATACGACAAAGCATGGGCGCGGGCAGGAATTAAAGAAAAGCCACCTTCGCATCTCGAAGTGGGCTTAAAAGCGGGTTGGCTCTATCAAATGTTGTTGTTAGTGCGCCCTTCGTTTTGGTTAGCGCATCTTGGGCTATCACCAGAAACTTATCTTAAAATGTTGCGTAAGACGGATTTTGCTGACACGCTTTATCATGCGCTAACGACAGCGACTAAAGCACACAGAGATAGCCCGCTCGTTGCGATGCTCGTGCGCCAGAGCAAAAAGATTGAAGTTGTGCTTAATACCTTAGCGGATTTAGCAGAAGCATTGCCTGACAATGAACGGGAAATCATATTGCAGGAATCCCTAAAAAATAAAACCTTCTCCACTTGGACGCAAATTAACCAAGTCGTTGATTTATTTCCTAACGGGATGTCGAGCAACTTGTCAAAGATATTGATTGACAATAGCCAGCCCTTGTTATTGAAAAAACAACAACAAGGTTTTTATTATAGTCATTATGCACTGAACTCACTGGCAGTGGTACTCGCGCCGTCATGTTATCAGGAACTATCAACGACACTGGGTAAATGGATGCAAAGCAATACTGAACCGCATCCAGCAACTGAGAATTTTCTTAAAATTTACGGTTTTCGCTACCAAATGACTCAGGAGTTTGCTTAGTTTAACGGATACTATCCCTAAGAAGGGATAGCATCCGTCGCGTTTTCGCTACCAAATGACTCAGGAGTTTGCTCAATGAGTACTGTGTTATGAGAACACGCGGAACAACTATTTGCCGAAGAGTTGGACGCGCTGAAAAAAGTCGATAACCGCTATCGTCCCCCCAACTGGGTTTTATCTCCTTGGGCGGTTACCACCTATTTGCTAGGCGGTAAGCTAGAAAATGGTTTTGCCGTCTGTTCCAAATATATCGGATATATTGTAATCGAAGCAAAAGTTTGCTAGAAAAAACTGATTTTGAGATGGGCAATCCCTCGCGGTTGCCCCTTTCAAATTTAACGGCCATAAAAAATTCTCAATTCGCAAACAGACTAACGGTCTTCGCATTTCATTTAACGGCCATGCAAAATTCTTAAATCGCGAATAGCAAATAATGAAGACTGGCCTTCGCATTTCATTTAACGGCCATGAAAAAATCTTAAATCGCGAATAGCAAACAACGGTCTTCGCATTTCATTTAAAAACGTTACAAATATTGATTGATTTATAATCAATAAGTTACATTTAACTTATGTCAAAGCCAACGGATACTATCCCTAAGAAGGGATAGCATCCGTTTTGTTAAGTTAACGGATACTATCCCGAAACCAGGGATAGCATCCGTTTCGTTAAATTACCGGAGAATTTTTATTTAATATGAACACGTTATCCAATTTCCTAACGATTGGCCTACTACTCATTTGGAGTATTGGCGTTCAGGCATACTCAACTACAACGTCCCAACCATATCAGTGTAGAGATGTGGCAAAAATTGATGAGAATGCGCTCGTGATTTCTGTGCCCTCTCAACAACTGTTGTATGTGCCCTCTCAAGATAAACTTTATGATCTGGCTCAAGTTCGGCGTTGTGATCCGAGAGCATTACACCGTTTTCATAAAGTTGCTGTACTAGATACCCAGACTGGAGAACCCACCAAACTTGTCGAGTGGAACCAGAACAACCAGTTCAACTACGCACAGTGGCAGCTTGGAATAGGTGCTGAAAGCCGGGCGGTAGAAGAGATGGTGATCTATGCTAAAACCTTACAAAAATTAGCGGAAACCATAAAGGCTGATGATCCACAACAAAAGGTTAATCTCTGGCCCTGGCATGTTCCCTATTCGGGAATTTCCAAGCAGTTACTGGCTTGGCTTGCTGAGCTTGAGCCGAAGGCACTTGTCGTTTTAACGGCCGGCTCTTATCGGGGACTTTCAACGATTGGTGAATTATCCCCTACCCATTTTACAAGCTGGGAGGAACGCTATTCTTTTGAAATCAATAATCGGATTTTTGCTGATAGTAAACAGGTACCTTTAACCACTCTGTTCGGCCAACGTCCATTGTCCTTTGAAGTCCAATGGCGCGGAGAAAACCTCTTTAAGATAGATACACGGCTTGAAGACATGGAGCAGCGTTTGTCCTTACCGTTATGGTTTTTGCCTGACTCACCCCTTAAGTCAGAAATTACCCTAACTCTACAAGAGACTAATGCGTTAAAAGCACCTCTTCAATTAATTGAGTTGAACACTCAAGCAAGCCAACTGACTTTTAAGGTGCGGCAAGAATATATCAAACCCACTGTTCGTTATCCCGATGATGCACCGGTTAACTGGACTACCCTTTGCCCGATTAAAGAAGAACTGGCTCAAACTTGGATCAACTACCTTGTGAATAGTGCCAGGCTGGTTTGTCCCTATTTGGATCGTCAAAACCAAGTCAAGCTCGAACTCATTGGCGACGGTATTCATGTTGATACCCGTCAATTACTGTTATCTCTTGACTTCACGCTTGACGATTCTTATACCAATCCGAAAGACTGGCGGATTGCCGGGGCACTGAGCCATTTGCAATCCAACAACCAACGCGTTTGGAAAATACTGGCAAGCGATTTGTCTGTTGGTCAATGTTCATTGACCTTTGAGCCGATATCCGCCGAAGCCACGCTGGCTTTTACTTCTACCCCCGCAAAAATGTCAGATGAAATCTGCCAACGTCTCTACAAGCGTGGCTATCAGCAAGAGATGCGTGGCTTAAAACCGTGGCCGAAAGGACAGCCAGAAAAAATGGGTCATTCATTTGAAATCAAAGTCAAACCGAATCCCCGTCTTTTACAGACTCACCTACCTCAAGACAGTTTATGGCGGAAAAGGCACTGGCTGTTGAATAACAAGCACAAATGCCAAATTAAAGATAACGGCTATTTTGACTGTGAAAGCGGAAATAACATAAGCTTTCTTGATCTGTTAGGGGGACAGATAACCCTACAAGGCTTTAATGATACGATCCAAATTGATCAAAGGCTTGCTAACAATCAAGCACTGTTGGCGATTTATTGTGGTGATTGGCCCCGCTTATTCCCCTTAAGTCACCGCAATATTATCAAAGGCACAGCTGATAATTCTTATGCGGTGCTTGATCGTCATACCAAAACAACGCGCCGCTTTACGCGTATTTATGACAATGAGCCGCTTTGGTCATTAACCGCACAGCCCGTCAAGGCGGACGTTATTGACGGTTTTGACAAGAAGCGCGGCGATCGGTTGTTGACGCATGGCATCCCAGTTTCGCCTCAGCAAAAGCCATTATGCAAGAAATATTCCTATTATCAACTCGCTACGGCTGATAAAGCAGTGGGTTCTGAGTGTATAAATGCTCCCCCGCCTAAATCCGACGCTGTCCACATTAATTGGGTGTTTGTGAACACACAAGGCGAGTGGCGTGGCATCTGGGATTATCGGGCCCGACATTTGGCCAAACCGCTGGCTAAATTCTTGCATGATGCCAATCAAGAGATGACATTTCAAATATGGTTTCTTGATGTCAATGATGCACGCGAGATCGGTTTGGAAGAGTACAGTCGCACAACCGTCAATTCTCAGACGGACAACCGAAAAATTTTTAATCGGTTAATCCAACCGATACAAAATATGCGTGCGCAGCAAGTGCCACAAGTGCTTTCAGCTTTGGCAGAAAAACAGCGGTGGCAAGAAGGCGGACGTTACTTGACTATTCTTTTCGCACATCGTTTATCAATTGCCGATTTGGAGCAGCAGATCAATCGCCTTTCCTTGCAAAAGCCACTGGTTATTTTAAGTCGTCGGCTGCCCAAGCGATCTCAACGGGAGGCATGGGCTAAGCAAGGCATTGATTTCATCCGCCTTACCCCAAGTAGTTATTGGTATAATGAATTGGTTGAGCGCTTAAAGGCGTGGAATACTGGTGATTAATCAATTAACGTAACGGATGCTATCCCTGGTTTCGGGATAATATCCGTTAACATCACGGATGCTATCCATGGTTTCGGGATAGTATCCGTTAACATCACGGATGCTATCCATGGTTTCGGGATAGTATCCGTTAACCTCACGGATGCTATCCCTGGTTTCGGGATAGTATCCGTTAACCTCACAGATGCTATCCCTGGTTTCGGGATAGTATCCGTTAACCTCACGGATGCTATCCCTGGTTTCGGGATAATATCCGTTAACCTCACAGATGCTATCCCTGGTTTCGGGATAATATCCGTTAACCTCACAGATGCTATCCCTGGTTTCGGGATAATATCCGTTAACATCACGGATGCTATCCCTGGTTTCGGGATAGTATCCGTTAACATCACGGATGCTATCCCTGGTTTCGGGATAGTATCCGTTAACCTC
>QNER01000755.1 GCA_003646175.1 Candidatus Parabeggiatoa sp. nov. 1 | reverse complement strand
GTAGGGGAAATAGAAGTTGAATAACTCTGATAAGGGAGTCCCAAAAAAATAATTATCCCAAATGCCAATTAGGATAGGTAGGGAATGGTGGGCAACAAAAACCCGTTACCCACCCTACAAAACTGATGTTTTCAGAAGTGATTTTTCTCATTATTTATTTTAGTAGGGGAAATAGAAGTTGAATAACTCTGATAAGGGAGTCCCCAAAAAATAATTATCCCAAATGCCAATTAAGGATAGGTAGGGAATGGTGGGCAACAAAAACCCGTTACCAGCCCCCTACAAAACTACAAAACCGACTGGGATAATTTTTTGGATATGCCTAAGTCAGAAGGATAAAAGCGGAAATCTAATGAAAATGGTATCCGTTTGTGGTTAATTCCTTGATTTGGAAGCCATCTGTTAAGTACCGAAGCACAAATTTTCAGGCATTTTGCCCACCGAGTAACTTCTTTACGTTGCCCACCGAGAAGGTGGGCAAGAAAAGGACTTTGCCCACCCTACAAAAAATTTATAATATCTGAAAATTTATGGTTCAGTACTTATATACCAAAGAAGACAGCAACGATTACTGACGACAGCTTTGATTTTTAACAGAATCCTTTCGATGCAAAAATGTTTGCGTGCAATTTTTGCATCGAATACAATCAGAACAATTTTAAGAATTCTTTTAGTCCATCTAAGACACTGTGTTCAAAATTCCAAATATCTTTTTTCATACTGGCTTCCTGATTACATTTTCGGGCGGCTTGTTTCTGTTCTTTTTTGGTACAACAATCAAACCGTTGATAAGTATTAACCCAGAATTTGTCAAAATCTTTGTTTTTGACTGATTGACTTTTTTCTTCTAAACACCTTTTCCAATCATACAAACAATCTGCAAACGGGGAATCTTTTGATTTTATCTGTTTTAGAATGGTTTCAAGTTCGCCATAACCCTCTACATTTGTTATATAACAAGCTATTTCAATCTCTAAGCTTTCGCTTTTGATAAAATGGTTATAGGTAGTCATATTCAATTCGTTATCTATGACTTTTAAGGCATCATTGATGAGTTCAATTCTTTTCGTAACGCCCTGTTGATCGGCATCAAGAATGATACCTATTTTGTCAATTCCCCTTTTTTCAATCTCTATTTTAAGTTCTTGTAATTTAGCTTCTAATTTTGCTTTTGATAATCCATTCAAACACTCATAATCATCAATAGAGCAAATCGGCGTGTCAATAGAAACAAAAGAAATATTCAAGTAATCCGTCAGGGATTCGATAAAATATTGGTCATTTTCGCTTTCAACAATTAAGATATTTCTACTCACCTCGCATCCTCCCTTGGTGATTTAAGGAATAGTTTAACTGTTCCTTATCTCTTTTTGAGGCAGTAATCATATCGGTTTTAAGATTTTTGTAAAACTCAAAGTAGGCACCACGGTTATTTGGGTCTTCAAGCTGAACCTCATTAAAAGCTTCGATACATTCTTTAGAATGGGAAGTGATAAACAGTTGACAATTGGCTTCGGCACTGGCTTGAAAAATAATCTGCCACAATTTTTTGTAGTTGGTATAGTGGATCCCGTTTTCTACTTCATCTATCAACAAAAAACCATCTTTGCTGGCCCATATCGCACAAAGAACGGCAATATATCTATTGATACCTTCGCCCAATGATGACAACAACACTGGCGTTTGTCTATTTTTCAGTTTGAGTTTTAAAATAACGTTGTTTTTGGTGGCCCTTTGTTTGATAGAGATAATATTGTCATCAAATATTCTCAAAGAATCATTCAAAAAATCTTCTCGATCCAAATCAACCAACGAGCCATAAAGAACGGCTATCTCTCGTTCTTCGGTTTTTGCAGAACCAATAAAGTTGACAAGCTCCATTTTCAAATTCCTCTCTGTCATGGGAGGCATTCTACGTTTCAATAATCTCTCTACCGGGAATGATTTTTCATGACCATTGATGGCTAATGAGAGTAAAGGCATCGGGATAATATTCTCTATGTCTTCATTAAATTCGGGTTCAAAACCAAACCCATCTGGTTGGACATTCAAGTACATTTCACATCTCTTATTTTCCGTACTGATGTTAATTTTGGTTTCATCTTCTTTTATCAAATCGAGTATGAGATCAGTCGAATCTTGATTGATTTGTCGCCGTGTTAACAGATTATAAATATTAACCGCTAAATCATGGGTTTCATTTGAAGACACCAATAGAGAAGCCGCCTCTAAAAAGGCAGTTTTTCCGACATTATTTTTGCCACCGATTAAATTCACTCTTTCTATTCCGTCAATTTGTAACTTTTGGAAACACTTGAAATTTTCAATGGCTATATTTTTAATAAAATGATTTTTCATGCTCAAATTCCGAATTTAATCTAAGGTACTTTTGGAATTTCCCCTGTCAAAAAGGACAAAGGCTGAAATCTGATTTTTTGGTATCGGTTGTGGTTAAATCCTTTATTTGGAAACCACTTATTTGTGTATTAAAAAATAAGAAAAGACTGAAACCAGCAACAATTACTGATGACAGCTTTGATAATATTTGATTAAAAGTGCGTCGGTTTCCTTTGTGAATCCACTTTGTTGGCGTTGGTTCATAACCAAAAACTACCGTGCGGTGAGTTCATGTCAAGTAGAGTGCAATTCACCATCAATTAGCTGATTAGGATAAGAGGAATGGTGGGTTACAGCGAAGCTTGTAGGGATAGGTAGGGCTTTACAGCCTTTCCTCCCCTCCTTCCCTTAGCGTGCGACGGAGCCGCACACGGCTTTCCGGTTTGATAGGTTTTCTTTCAAAGGTTGAGATAACTCTCAATTGAAAGCGTTTTACCGCATCTACTCACTGCTATTTAAAAAAAACAGACCTTTTACCAGTATATTAGACATTAGATCGATTTAATCAGGATGACTGATTATGAATGATTAATGATGAATGATTAATGATTAATGGTTACATATGAAGTTCTTTTTGTGGGTTTCAAAACGATCACGATAAGGTTTGACTTTTAAGGCATCATAAAACGATTCACCATTCAACATTCTTAATGAGTCATTATTATGCGGTTATCCTGGCATAAACTCTTTTATAGTCAATACTTTAATTCAATTCGTTAAAGAGCGCACCTACCCACCCTACGCTCGCTATTTCTACGGACTGTCTTTTGATACATAACGTTCAAGCTCACCTGCGGCTTCGCCGTCAGGTGCAGTGCTTCTTCAAAAATGGTAGCGATCCCGATTATTTAGAAGTTAGAGGTTGATTGTACTTGCTCACTGGCTTTCTTAAACAACCAATTTAAGGTATTAAGAACTTTTTGCAAGTTCTCTATAGCAGATAGTTTGATAGGATCTCTGGTAAATATTTTACCATCTTCCAATCTACTAAACTGCCAAAATTCTCCAGTAGTTACAACACCGTAACAAATATTTGCACCTTGGGTAGAAGCTGCGTACATTTCAGCTAAAGCCTGTGCCCAGCCTTTCTTCCAATCCTTTTCGTTTGCGAGCATTACACAAATTGGAGGTGTTGATATACCACCATTATCTGCATAGGGTGCTATTAAATAGTCAGGCTTTCCATCCAAATCCAGTTTTTCATCTACAGTGTAAGTTACTTCCGACCACACTTCTAATTCCTCATAATTATCTGATACTATATCCAGTATCGGGGTAATTATATGTTGCCGGATAGCATCTTCATTAACGAAGTTTACATCTTTTAATAAAGCCCGTCCCATTCTTAATAAGAAAAACTCATCTACTTTAATATCCTTTACTTCTATAAAAGATGCTCTTTTCACTTTAATGCCAAATTTATCTGAAACCGGTTCTATCCTTTCAAATTTCCCGTATGACATAAACTATTCCTCACCATTATGGACGCTACATTTAACTTCCAACTCCAAATTATAATAAACTTTAGTTTCCAGAAGAATCACTCATCTTGACAATGACAATCGGGTGGTTTCGCTTCCAGTTCCGGAATAAGGCGACGAGTGACTTTCAACGCTCCCGCGTGTTGCTTCAAAAGTATTTAATATCGGTGGTAATGGATTGTCAAAGTTCATCATAAAGCGTCACCATTTTTAACACATCCATCAAAACTTGTTTATCCACTAAACTCGCTTGATTGCGGCGATAACTTTCGAGCCAGTACCAACCATCCGTTTTAACTTCTTTATACATTGGACGTTTTTTACCAAATCTATCTTGAATGATCCATCCATCCTTAATCATCCTTAACCATATAAATGAAGGATTATCCACCATAAATATTATGTACTTCTATAAAACCTTCACCCATGAGTACCGAGGTTCCTTTTGGGAACAAATCAACGATCTTATTATTAGGTTCAGATAGCTTTAACAATGGATAAACTCGGTTTTGGTATTTTCCCGTTTCATCTTCAACCAGATAATTTTCAGTTGGTATTGTCTCAAAATCTTATGATAACCAGTTTTTAACTTAAGCAAAAAATGGGTTAACCCTTTTCAGCTTAACACCTATCAGTTTGTAAAAAAGGCTATTTTTCAACACAGAGAACACAGAGTAGCACAGAGTACCACAGAGTATAAGTCTAAGATTTTTATATATTATTATACAAAACACGGTGTCACC
>QNER01000754.1 GCA_003646175.1 Candidatus Parabeggiatoa sp. nov. 1 | reverse complement strand
CCGTCAAATGGGCTGATATGTTAAAACGGATACTATCCCGGCAAGGGATAGCATCCGTCAAATGGGCTGATGTTAAAACGGATACTATCCCGGCAAGGGATAGCATCCGTCAAATGGGCTGATATGTTAAAACGGATACTATCCCGGCAAGGGATAGCATCCGTCAAATGGGCTGACATATTAAAACGGATACTATCCCGGCAAGGGATAGCATCCGTCAAATGGGCTGATGTTAAAACGGATACTATCCCGGCAAGGGATAGCATCCGTCAAATGGGCTGACATATTAAAACGGATACTATCCCGCAAAGGGATAGCATCCGTAAAATGAGTTGTTGAGCCATGAATGACTTGGTGAATCATTCATCATTCATAATTCACAATTCACAATTAGTAACCGCCCTTACGCTTGCTTTCCGGCAACCCAGCCACTTGACTCCCTTGTTTATCAGGGCTTTCAGGGAACAACATATAAAGCGCCTTGGCATCCACTTTCTTGTCGTCCCAGTTCTTTTGCATAGCCTTAACGATGTTCCGCATATTCGGTTGGTTGCCGGCATTGTTGAGATATTCGTCACGCAAGTAGTTGATGAGATCCCAATGGCGTTGAGTCAATTCCTCAATACCTTCTTGTGCAGCTATCGCTTTCGCCACTTCTTCATTCCAATCTTCTACATTAAGCAAGTAACCCTTTTCGGTGCTTTCAATCGTTTTGCCATCGACTTCGTATGCCATGTATTTCATCCTCTTTTATTTCTATGGAAATAAGCTAAGTATCGTTATTGATTAAACTGAGTTGTACACAGATTCAACATCGTCTTATCGTTTATCAGCATCAAAGTGAAAATGATTAACGATACCGGCGTTGGAACAAAAAAAACAACTGGTATTATAATATTTTTATTGGACAACTCATAACCCGAAGATTTCATAAATCACTTGAATTTGTTAATAACGCAAGTTCGGCTTTAATATCAATAGCTTATAAAATATATGGTATATCAAGTAGTTACAATTAGTATGTTATGTATCAATAAGTTATAAAACAATACATTATTAGGTGAAAGCAGCGAACATCCGCGATAAGAATTTAATTTGACGCTTTGTTGTTTGGTACCAGCCAATAAACAATATACCTGTCCTGAAATGATACTATAGGGCAAAACCTTCAAGGTTTCCAAAACCTTGAAGGTTTCTAACTGAAATTATTTATCTGAAAAACTATATCATGGCAAGCGATAGCATCACTGGGTCTGTATTTTTTTTAAGTTCCTTTTATCTTTAACCATAAGGTAAGAAATAAATTGGCACTTTCAAACCATGAAAATAAGGTTTTTATGAGTTTAACTGATTGTTTTTATTTGGTTAAAATTTATTGACGGACAAGTCTAATATATCAAGCACTTTTCTACTTGTGATCCCACCCATCCCACCTTTAACAAAAATATATCATTCTGCCATTGTTATACTCATAGAGTTCACAGAGTTATACTCATCCCAAAAAAAATTTATCCGTCATTTTTGGTAATGGGATCTACGCATATGTTTACGCGATGCTGTCAACTTTTGCGTAGATTGGGATCGCGATTTTTGTGCACAAAAATTTTAGGCACGATTGGTCATAAAAACAATAAACGAATTAAATAATTCTTAATGAATTAATCATAATTATCACGGATTTTAGGGAGAGCCGTGTTCATATTGATAGGGGAACGATTCATATCGATAGGGGATTATTTTTATTTAGAACTGTGAATCTATAATTCCCAATTCAAAATGGAGAGTTCCCAATAAAAGGCTTGAGCCTTTTGCAAAATAAAATTGATTTATTTTTATGAGTTCTATAACATTAATTAAATCAATCAATAAGTGACATTCGTTTTGCAAGAGCCTCGCTTTAAAGCCACGAACACAGGATTCCCCAAAATCCGATTAAAATTTACCAATGATCCCCCCCCCTATTGAGCCAAGCCGGGCGTTTTAGTGAAGGTACCTATTACCCATTACCATTCTGCCCATTACAAGTCCCTCAATACTATGTTTTATTAACCACTTTTATCAAGGGGTTAGCATATTGTTATGTATCAAAAAAACTGTTTATTAATTGTTGATGATGATGAACGTGGGCGCGATGCGCTAAAAATACTACTCGATCAGGAAAATTATCAACTCGCCTTTGCGGCATGTGGTGAAGATGCATTACAACAGGCAGACGAGTTGGTACCCGATTTGATTTTATTGGATGTACTTATGCCCGGGATGGACGGATTTGAAGTGTGCCAACACTTGCGGGCGCACCCCCAATTGGCGGATGTGCCTATTATCATGCTCACGGCTATCAGTGATCGCAAAACACGTTTACGTGGAATTGAGGCTGGGGTTGATGATTTTATCAGTAAACCTTTTGATAGGGTAGAATTACTCGCCCGTGTCCGCACCATCCTCCGTCTTAATCGCTATCGTCGTTTGTTGGCAGAGCGTGTGCGCTTTGATTGGGCTGTTGAACAATCCAATGATGGCTATTTATTGCTCAATGAAGGCAATACAATACTGTATGCCAATTCGGCAGCACGTTATTATTTAGGGTTATTGAAGGAGAGTTCTTTAGCCGAAGGGTTTTTAATAAATTTAGAACAACAAAACTTTAGACGTGAACCCGCTGCCGCTTGGGAAAAATGGCCTACACCTAATGTTGGTTCTATGCCACGTTATTTGGTACGTCCCGAAACCAGCCAGAGTCCATTACTGTGGTTACAGGTGGATATTCTGGAATCACCTTCCGAGGATCTTAGGAGTCAATTGGTGCATTTGCGCGATGTCAGTGAGCAAATGAATTTGCAGCAACAAATGTGGACTTTTCAAACTTTGGTTTCACATAAATTACGTGCGCCACTTAATGGCTTGGTGGGCTTGCAAATTTTGGAACAACAAAACCTCAATTTGTCCACGCCACAAGCACAATCCTTGCTTAAAATGGCTAGAGACAGTAGCAAACGGCTGCAAGATCAAATCTTGGATATTTTGCGGTACGTGGACTCTTCATCAGCTTCGCTCCAACATGACAATGCTTTTAATTTATCAGAATTACATCCGTTGCTCACCCAAATTAAAAATGAAATGGAAATCAATACGTTGTCTGTGGAGATAGATGACAGTGTTGCGGATAAATTGCTGGCATTTTCCCATCAAGGGCTAGAATTAATCTTGCGCGAGTCATTCACCAACGCCAAAAAATTTCATCCACAACAATTCCCCGCCATAGAAGTGTCGGTGATACCGAAAGATACCAAGGCTATCCTGTTGTCTGTCAGTGATAATGGTCAACCTTTGCCAAGCCAAGAACTTGCTAAAGTGTGGACACCGTACTATCAAAGTGAAAAACATTTCACTGGTGAAATTGAAGGCATGGGCTTGGGTTTGGCGATGATTGCTCGGTTGGTGTGGAGTAGTGGAGGCGGTTATCGTTTGCGTAATCGTGAAGATAAGCCGGGTGTGACAATGGAATTAACTTTACCCATCGCGGAAAATGAAAAATGGGGAATGGACACCGAAGAATTGGAAATAGAAAATTGGCTTTCAAGTTAAGGTGAAACACTTCAATGCGAATTAAGATTATCAGTTCCAGGCTAAAGTTTTTTTATGCACAAAAAACGTTAGCTTGGAAATCAGTTATCAACTCATATAGCTATAGAAAATGAACAGTTGCTTGCGAAATGAGTTTTTTTGATAATTTTGTGTTTAACTGATTTTATAAAATTAAATTCAATCACTTAATTCGCATTTTTAGGGCAGCGTATTTTTTGGCAATTTTTTATTGCTGTAAATAATCCCGTGAAAGTCCAAAGCTCCGCTGCGCGCTTTGAGAACTCAGATCGTAGATACCATTACGGAAAATTTTACAGCAAGAATTTTTTTGTAGTGACAATAGTGATCGGAACAGTTCTTGTATAAAAGTTTAACTTATTGTTATTTAATAAATTTTGTAACTACTCAGCCCTGAAAGGGCGCTTTATTAAAGCCCAGGGCAGCGCCCTGGGAACAATCATAAACACCTGCCGCAAAGCCCCAGGCTATAATAATTCGCACCAAAAGCACCTGGGGCGTTGCCCCAGGCTATAATAATTCGCACACTTCGGTGCTGAGTAGTTACAAATTTTTTTGTAGTGAAAATTAACCCGAATTTTTCATAAACTCCCCAAATCCTATTTAAGGCTATGATTATTAAAGCCATCGGTAAATCATTTATTATTTTAAAGGCTGTTTATCATATAGTCTTATAAATCAACCTATTATATTTCCAGCGGTTGGTGAAATATTCGGGATAAATGAATTTGAGGTTTCGACGACATCCTATTTATTAACTGATGTGCTAGACTGAAAATGAAGGAAAGGTTTTGTCCCGATGCAAAAACCTTCGATGTTTGCCAAACCTTTCTCGGTTTGGTGATAGATGTGGGTATATTATTTATTGTGATGTCCCAGATACTGAACAAAGCGAGAAATTTTTTTTAAATTCGGCACCCTTCATTTATCCTGAAAAGGGCTTTCGCTACGGATTGCCCCTGCAATAATGAGCATGTAGGGGCAATCCTTTATGGTTGCCCCCGATATTTTTGAAGGGTGCCT
>QNER01000753.1 GCA_003646175.1 Candidatus Parabeggiatoa sp. nov. 1 | reverse complement strand
TATATATAACAAAAAAACGGCGCAGTTCAAACAAGACTGTTCAAGGGTAACAGTTCAACTGAGGCAAAGTTACGCACAGTTGTTCACGCGCAAAATTTTTTTATAAATCTACCCTCACATTTTATTTTTAAACCACGTCTAGTCTTCAATAAAACCGGACGAGAAAATTGGTTAGTTAAAATATTGGTGAATTTTTTTGACAGTGTCGCCAGTAACAGTATAAATCGGACGCTGGAACAAACCAAATGTGTGGGAAGTTCGGTTCATGGGAATAAAATGCAACCAAACTGTTACATCGATTCAAGGTAATTGCACCAAATGCGAGCGTGTTTTTGGCTTCGGTTTGCATTAGAATACTCACTCCTTCAGAAAGGGAGGGATGACATAAATATTAGGGGCAATGATGCTTTAAAGTCAATGAGTGGTAACTGGTTTGTAACAATTTGTAACAATTTATCACTTGACAAATAACCACTTTCGATTTAATAAGAACGCCCTTATCAGCAAGGGACTTACCCAAAAAATTACCACTCCCAAATTTTGTCAAAAATATTTACTTAAACATTTGGGGAGGTTATTTATTGGGTAGCCCATAATTCACTTGTTATATAGTGCCTGAACGAAAACCTTCTGTGTCATTTCGAGCGAAGCGATAAATCTTTTAGACTTATGCAAAGCGGTGCTTCGATGCATACTCCAAATATTACCCTTTATTTTAACCATGTCCCAAAAACATCGAATTATCCAACCACGGGCGGGAAGTGATCATGAATTAAAAAGAAAGAAATTTCTTGGGATGTTGGGTATACTCCTCCAGAAAAGTTTTGTCCCCGGTAAAACCTTCAAGGTTTGCCAAACCTTGAAGGTTTAGCGCGATAACGACTAGTTAAAAAATGTCCCACCATTTGTAACTGTTATCGGCATACTTAAATGAAAACGGAATCACCATAGGAAGCAGAGCAACAATTAATTCTGTTCCGTAGAACGTGGGAATGCCGGTAACGACGCTCTGTCTGCGTCGCGTGTTTATTTTTGTATAAAGGCTACACTAAAAAGGAGGAATATCGACGCAATTTTGAATTTCGGTTTTATAGCAAGCGTGGGTGGTTGAACTTCACACCATCTGTTTGCTACGTTGACTACATCAAAACTAAGGAGGAACTTAAGGACTTATAAAAAAATAACCACCTCAACCCAGCCAAACTATTTCATGACGAATAACTAATGAACCCCTAAATGGGGGATAAATTAGGTAGTTATGCTGGCTTGAGTCATTATGACATTTTTTAACTTTCATTCAGTAGGAGTAAGCCTATGAAATTACAAACCTATAGTTCACGCTGGTTAAATCCTATTCCGTTAATAGGATTAGTCTTAGCGTGGTTTTTCTTATTTTTAACCACTACCGTAACGGCGGATACTGAAGTTTCAGAAAATCTGTTGCCTGCGCTTGGTACTGCCAAAGAGGGTGATTCCTCGTTTGCTGGGGGGATTTCTGTTGATGGGAAGGACTACCAAAAGTCTGTGGTAAAAGAGTTTACCAGCCACATGGACATTGCTGGCAATATCACGGTTGCCCCTGAACATGTCAATCAAGTGGTTGACATTATGGTTTATGGGGATTATAAACCGTTTCCTCCCCCTGTGGTTGATCCAATCCACTTTATGTTGGACAGTAACGGTGATGTTTTGGCTTGGGATAAGAACACGACGACTTTAGTGCCATTTCAAAGCACTATTCCCTTAAAGCCAATTCAATCTGTGCCAATTTATCGTGGACATCTCACCGCGAGCGGTTTATTGAATGTCGGTTTCGCTTATCGTTTGCCCGATAAAACTTTCGTTGCCAGTCCAGAAAAGATAAGGGCTAAGATGGAACCTTCTCATTACGCCACGCTTGATGTTCGCACGGGCATTATGCACATCCCGGCGATTAATATCCCAAATTAGTTGGGAGAAGTCATTGTTTATCAAGTCAATTTGTTGGCGGTGGCTAAGGACTCTTCTGCCTTTCAATTGTTGGATGTGGCATTGGTTGAAGAAAACATTAAGGAGGTACCTGCCAGTTACGATCCAAAAACGGAAACCGCGCAGTTATCAGGCGTGTATGTGTTGGCAGAATCCGAAACCCAAAGTTTTCGGCAAACCTTAACTCGTGATCCCGATAAGGATTGGTTTACCATTTCTGATAAGACGCAATTGCCTTATTTTCTTGGTATTTCACAACCTATCACCACAACCGCTAACACCGCTAAAATCGCATGGTTGCCGGTCACGTCGAGTCTTACGTCTGAGATAACTTATGAAATTCGTTTATCTCAAATAGCTGACTTTGAGCCGAGCGACGATAGCTTATATGCGACGGTTGTTGGTAAGACACAAGCGGAATTAACGGGTTTAAAAGATAGCACCCGTTACTACGTGTTAATCGTAGCTGTCGATAAGCAAGGTAATCGTAGCCTTGAGCGAGTCTATCACCACTTTGAAACACTTGCGCCCCCCAAGGTTGCGGGTTTTACGTCCAAACCGGCCCCAGGGAAAGTCATTAATTTCTACTCTAGTTTTGTGGATATGCCCGGTGTTGGACAATTTCTCAAGGTGGCTGAAACCGGAGAAGGGCCTTTAATGGTTGATTTTGTGGAAATAACTGGTGATCATGCAGGTGATTTCAAAATGATCAGTCCGGCATTTCCGTTCACGATTGAAGAAGGTGGTAAGGAAAAAACGATCAAAGTACAATGCTTTGCTTCTGACACTGGGTTACGCACTGCCAATTTACAACTCAGTAGTAACGATCCTTTGTTGCCTAAGGTGAATTACACGTTGGAATGTAACGGTGTGCCTTTTGATACGACTGCTCCAAGCTATGATCTAATCACTGTGCCGAAATATGGCTCGACACCAGCACCGGGTAGTACGCTTCTGCTTAGCGAAGTTGGCAATGTTAGCACAGTCTTTAGCCAAACCATTACCATTGCTGAGGAAGGCGATGCCAATTTGACGATAACGAGTTATTCGTTTGCTGGAACTCATGCCAATTATTTCAGCGTGTTATCCCCGGCATTTCCGTTTACTATTGCCGACGGTGGCGATGCACAAACAATCACTGTGCAGTGTAGTCCATCATCAACTGATTTACGCACGGCTCAATTAACTATTAGTAGTAATGATCCGGCGATATCATTTGTGGAGTACAGCCTAGAATGTAGTCTAATGCCTGCGCCTTCTTTTCTAGGTATTTCACAACCCATCACCACAACTGTTAACACCGCTAAAATCACATGGTTGCCAGCTACGTCAAGTTTTACGTCTGAGATAACTTATGAAATTCATTTATCTCAATTAGCTGACTTTGAGCCGAGCAACGATACCCTATATGCGACGGTTGTTGATGAAACACAAGTTGAATTAACGGGTTTAAATGATAGCACCCTTTACTATGTGTTAATCGTAGCTGTCGATAAGCAAGGTAATCGTAGCCTTGAGCGAGTCCATCACCACTTTGAAACACTTGCGCCTCCAAAGGTTGCGGGGTTTTCGTCCAATCCGGCACCCGGGGAAATAGTGATTTTTGATGATAGTTTTGTGGGTATGCCTGGTGCTGAACAAGTGATCAAAGTGGCGGAAACCGGAGAAATGCCGTTAACGGTTGATTTTGTCGAACTGACGGGAGAACAGGTCAGTGATTTCAAAATCATCAGTCAGGCATTGCCGTTCACGATTGAAGATGGTGGTAACGAAAACACGATCACCATACAATGCTTTGCTTCTGACACGGGATTACGCACTGCCAATTTACAACTCAGCAGTAACGATCCTTTGTTGCCTAAGGTGAACTACACTTTGAAATGTAACGGGCTTGCGCCAAAAGTTGCGGGGTTTTCGTCCAATCCGACACCCGGGGAAACTGTGATTTTTGATGATAGTTTTGTGGGTATGCCCGGTGCTGAACAATTGCTCAAAGTGGCTGAAACCGGAGAAATATCTTTAACGGTTGATTTTGTTGAACTGACGGGTACACAGGCCAGTGATTTCCAAATCATCAGTCCGGCATTGCCGTTCACGATTGAAGATGGTGGTAACGAAAACACGATCAAGGTACAATGCTTTGCTTCTGAGACGGGATTACGCACTGCCAATTTACAACTCAGCAGTAACGATCCTTTGTTGCCTAAGGTGAACTACACTTTGGAATGTAACGGGCTTGCGCCAAAGGTTGCGGGTTTTTCTTCCCAACCGGTGCCAGGGGAATTCGTTATTTTTGACAATAGTTTTGTGGGTATGCCTGGTGCTGAACAAGTGATCAAAGTGGCGGAAACCGGAGAAATGCCGTTAACGGTTGATTTTGTCGAAATAACGGGTACACAGGCCAGTGATTTCCAAATCATCAGTCCGGCATTGCCGTTCACGATTGAAGATGGTGGCAACGAAAACACGATCACCGTACAATGCTTTGCTTCGGAGACTGGATTACGCACTGCCAATTTACAACTCAGCAGTAACGATCCTTTGTTGCCTAAGGTGAACTACACTTTGGAATGTAACGGTGAGCTTCTACCGGTGCCTGAATATGGTTCGGTACCTGCACCAGGTAGTACGTTGCAATTGATGAATGACGTTGACAATCCCAG
>QNER01000752.1 GCA_003646175.1 Candidatus Parabeggiatoa sp. nov. 1 | reverse complement strand
AACCATTTGTAAGCCCGTATCGCCATCTTCAGCGACAAGGCATTTAAAGCCTCTTTCTCGTGCCAGTTCCATCAGGATGCCGGAGAATTTTCGGTCATCTTCAATCATTAACAGAGATTTATCTGCCGGTTGGAGCGTCGCTCTATCATCCGTGATAGCCGCTGGCACTTCTGCCGGCGGTGTAGCGGGGACAGCTATCAAGATTTCATCGGTTTGGGAAGCGACGATGGCTTGGCTCTCCGATTCTTCATCACGTATGAACGTCTGAGTTTCTGAATCCCTGGTTTCCGGCAAATAAAGCGTGAAAGTACTACCTTTACCCTCTTCACTCTCTAATTTCAGTTCGCCACCCAGCAGTCGAGCTAATTGGCGAGAGATGGATAAACCTAGCCCGGTTCCCCCATAGCTACGGCTGGTGCTGCCATTCGCTTGTTGGAAAGCTTTAAATATCAATTGTTGTTTGTCCTTGGGAATACCTATGCCGGTGTCCGCGACGCTGAACGCCATGGTTTGGTTCGGTTCAAGTCCCATGATAGACACATCTTCGTCGCTCAAAGAACAACGCTGCATTGTCAACTTTATCTCACCCTGACGAGTAAATTTAAAGGCATTGGAGAGTAAATTGTTGATGATTTGTTGGAGTCGCTGGATATCCGTCCGCAACACCGCTGGCAAATCGTCGGCAACGGTGATCTGGAAAGCTAACGCTTTATCGTTAGCAACATGGCGGAATTTTTGTTCCACAGTCTCCACCAAGTTCGCCAGCGGCAGGTCCTCAAGATGAATTTCAATTTTACCCGCTTCCACTTTGGATAAATCCAAAATTTCGTTGATAAGTTCAAGCAGATCAGAACCGGCACTGTGAATCGTTCGCGCATATTCCATTTCTTTATCCGTTAAATGCCCCGATTTGTTGTCACACAGCAGTTGCGCCAGAATCAACAAGCTGTTTAACGGCGTTCGCAATTCATGGGACATATTGGCCAGAAATTCGGATTTATACTTGCTGGCGAGTTCCAACTCTTTAGCTTTGGCTTCAACGACTTGTTGGGCTTTTTCCAAACTCAAGTTCTTTTCGCCGATAGCCTCTTTTTGTTGTTCTAGCTCTTGGGTACGCTCTTGAAGTTCGTCATTAGCCTGACGCAGTTCTTCTTGCTGGACTTGTAACTCTTCTGACTGACTTTGCAGTTCTTCATTGGTTTGTCGTAGTTCTTCTTGTTGTGATTGTAACTCTTCAGCCTGAGTTTGGCTTTGTTGCAGCAGTTCTTGCATCTTGGTGCGAGATTCGGCGGTATTGACAGCGATGCCAATAATAGGCATTACTTGTTCAAGAAAGGTATGTTGAATCGTCGTCGGTGTTTCAGAAAAGCCAAGTTCAATAACACCGGTCACCGAATTTTCATACAAAAAGGGGATGATGACCACATGGCGAGGAATGGCATCTGACAAGCCAGAGCGAATAACGTGGGTATACTCTTCTGGGGTATGGGCACAACAGAGCATTTGTTTTTCCATAGCCACTTGCCCAACCAAGCCTTCACCAAAGGAAAATACTGAAGGCCGCTTATCATTTTTAGTATAAGCATAACTGGCTATCATTTTTAAATACGGTTCCTGTTGTTCGAGTTGATAAGTCAGATAAAATAATCCCACTTGAGCTTTGAGGTAGGTTGTCAAGAAATCAATGGCATTCTTAGCCAACATGGCCAAATCTTGATCGCCTCTCAATTTTTCATTTAACCGCGCTTGTCCAGTTTTTAGCCAATCTTGCATGGTATTATTAGCTCTGAATTCCACCAAATTAGCCGTAGCCGCCTCTAAGGCAGTCTTGATTTGTACAAAGTTGCCCCGATATTCGGCCTGAGGGATAATGTGCAGGCCACCTTCTGCTAATCCTTGGGAGACAATAACGATGTCTTCAATGACTTGCAAGAGATCAGACAAGGCCGTTTTTAACGCATGATTGATTTGGACGAAGTCGCCTCTATAGTTAGCCTTGGGTGTAACGCGCAGATTGCCGACGGCTAACCCTTCAGAAACTTGCACAATGTCTTCAACCACTTCGAGTAGCGCAGACAAAGCGGTTTCTTGAGCCTGTTTTATCTGGACAAAATCTCCTTTATATTCCGCCTGTGGCATAATGTGCAGGTTGCCGGCCGCTAATCCCTGAGAAACTTTAACAATGTCCTCAATCAGTTGGCGTAAATAAATAATCATTTGTTGGAAAGCGTTGCCCATCATGCCTATTTCGTCTGTGCGCTTGAGTTCAACGGTTTGATTTATGTCGCCGGCAGCCAATCGATGTGCTATGTCAGTCAAAGCCAACATGGGTTTAACAATAGAATTTCCCAACCAGAAAGCCATGCCGAGCACTATCACCGCCGTCAAACCCATGATAATCAACATCAGAGTCAGCGTATGGTGAGTGGCTGCGAAGGCTTCGGCTTCATCAATCTTGGCATTTAACGACCACCTGACATGGGGGAGATTAAGTGGCGTGTGGGCAATGATAGTCGATCTCCCACGATAATCAATAATGGTTTTCACACCGGCTTTGCCAGAAGCAGAAGCGCGAGTCGCTTCTGTGTCCACTTTGCGTTTGAGGAGCGTGCTTTGTTCCGAAAAGCGTGAGTATGAACGCAGGATAAAATCATCAGAACTGATCAAGATAGTTTCGCCGGTTTCACCTAAACCGGTCAGATCTTGCATGATGCTGTTGATTTGGTTAACGGGTAGTTGTAGGATCAGCACACCCACTAATTTCAAGCCTTCAAAAATGGGCGAAGCCACAAAAGCTGCAGCTTGTTTGGAAGGCCCATAATAGGCAAAGTCTTTGAGCAGCGTGAAATCACGTGAGGTTGCCGTAGTGGCTGCTTTGAAAACCTCGCCGAGGTTGGTGTTGGCATATAACCCATTGATAAGACTGGTACCAAAGTCGTTTTCTTTCCCAATCGTGTAGAGGATGTTCCCACGGTGCGGTTCAACTAGGAACAGATCATAATAGCCATAAGTTTCTAGATATTCCTTGAACATCGCATGGTATTGAGCGTGTACCGCACTGTAGGCACTCTCATCATCCGCGTTCACCAGTTCGGGTTGATTCTGATACAAAGAACGATAGTATCTTAGCGTCTTGGCTTCGTTCTTGCTTGAACGCTTCATATCAGACTTCAGTGCGTCATCAAAAGCGCGTATAGCGGAGACGGTGGACGGATTGTTAGAAAGGAGTTTCACATCAGCCAGTCGTTCACCGAAGTACCTTTCAATTTGGTTAGCCTTGATGTCACGCACGGCAACCAGTTTATGGGTTACTTCGGTTTCCAGTGCCTTTTTAACTTGAATGTAAACCAGCACCCCCATTGTGATGAGTGGGATGAGTGACAAAACTAAAAAAGTGAATATAAACTTACCCCGCAGTGAGCGGAAAAAGTTGATTCGCAGCTTGGTGGTAAAAGAGAGTGTCGTCATTTTCAGTTGTCAGTTATCAGTTATCAGTTGTGAGTTGTCAGTTATCAGTTATAGTCATCCAGAAAATTTTTATATTGGAAGTACAACGCATTGAAGGATGTGACGGATTTAGGATTTGACGGATTTATTTTTTTTTAGGATGTGGCTTTACAAAAATAGAAATGCGAACTTTGTAAAGGCCGGTACGTGAAAATAATGTACCCATAAATAAATCATAAGAACAAGGCTTGCATACCTTGTTCTAAAAAAGCTAAGGATCGAAGAAAAATTGGTAGTCCTGAAATGTGGGTGATATTTGTGGGTGAGGTTTCCTTAAGGCTATTCACATTCAACGTACTTACGGGTTGGCAGCCCTTTCCATTTCTTCGACATCTGGCGGTGATTTGACAAACACCAAAGTGATTGTTCAGAAAAAATCCAACCAAAACAACCCTGAAAGGGATTTTCAGAAAAAATCCAACCAACACAACCCTGAAAGGGTTTTTCAGGCTAAAGTTTCGCGGAGCGAAACTTTAGCCTGAAAATGTGAATAGGCTTTCAGGTAAAAGTTTTTGCGCGCAAAAACTTTTACCTGAAAAGGTGAAACCTGGGGAATTAAAAAATATCACCCACATTTCAGGACTACCGAAAAAAATTGTAGACTATTATTTCTGTGTACAGGACAAAAAAGTGTTAAAGCCGTGATGCTATCGCTTTTTTTGCGATAGTATCACTCAAACAATAGCACTGGTTATTACAATGATATTTTTGACTAAATCAGGGTTTGTGAATTTAACCGTTGGTTTTTATTCGCTAAAATTGACGGACAAGTCTATTAAGGATTTTGGCAGACGCTCGCAAAAAAGCGATAGCATCACGAAATACTTATAAAATCAAATTATTACAATTTTTGTCCTGTACATAGCTATTATTTATATAGGTATTTTCTTTAACCGCAACTCCCTTACTTTAGCCCGATAGGGCTTCGCCCTTTTAGAACAAGGTATGCAAGCCTGGATCGATTTTCTATGGGTACATTATTTTCACGCGCCTGCCTTATTACCCTTTTCAAGGGAATGAAGTATATCCTTGACAAAAACCTTCAAGGTTTGGCAAACCTTGAAGGTTTCGTACCGTTTGGCAAACCTTGAAGGTTTCGTACCGTTTGGCAAACCTTGAAGGTTT
>QNER01000751.1 GCA_003646175.1 Candidatus Parabeggiatoa sp. nov. 1 | reverse complement strand
TAAAACCTTCAAGGTTTGCTAAACCTTGAAGGTTTGGTGTCGGGGGTGGCAAAGCCTCTAATTTCGGCATAATGCCAGCCACTTGATGCGCGGTATCTTGTGCATAAATGCGCATCACCTCTTGGGCACAGTCTGGATACATAAAAGAATCATCATCAATCAAAAACACAATCTCAGCGGTGGCAAGTGCAATACCTTGATTGCGCTGCGCTGCTGAAGAAAGACGCTTGGCTTGCACAAAGTGCCAAACAATGGTGGGATAGTGCATTGCCAATTCATGCTGGATTTTTTCCCGCGTGCTTTCCCAATCATGGCTCGCATCAACCACAATAATTTCTTTAGGGGGCAACGTTTGCAGCGCGACAAAACGTAAGCAACGCAATAATACCGCTTGACGTTGATAAGTGGGAATAACGATAGCCCAGTTAAGTTGTTTGATAGATTGAGACATGGGTGATAGCGTTTTTAAATGAAATGCGAAGGCGGTTGTTTGCTATTCGCGATTTGAGATTTTTTCATGGCCGTTAGGGGCTTCAAAAAAAATAATGTACCCAGTGATGCTATCGCTTGCCGCGATAGTATCACTTCAAGGCGGGTATATTAATTTATTGGGTAATCCCTAAATAGAAATGCGACGGCCGTGGTTTGCTATTCGCGATTTGAGATTTTTTATGGCCGTTAAATGAAAAGCGACGGCCGTGGTTTGCTATTCGCGATTTGAGATTTTTTCATGGCCGTTAAATTGAAAGGGGCAACCGCGAGCGGTTGCCCCTGTGGACTCATTTGTGAATATTTTTTGTTAAAGCATTATTCCCTATTCCCAATTCCCAAATCCCCACAACAGAGGTGAACATGAAAAAAACCTTTAATATTGCCGGGCCTTGTCATCCTGATGAACACTATATGTTACCGGCGCAAGAACGATGCACTGGTTTAATTGATTTGATTGAACAAGAACAGTATTTTATGCTTCATGCGGCCCGACAATCGGGTAAAACGACATTATTACTGGAATTAGCTCAACAACTGAATGAACAAGGGGACTATTATGCGTTATATTGTTCTGTTGAAACCGTGCCGAAAATGACTGAGATGGAAACCGGCATACCGGTTATTTTTGAACGATTGAAGTTTGAAGTCGAATCTCATGAGTTATTGAGTCAATATACTTTTGCCAATGGAGTAGAGAATACCAATCCCGCTCTTCTGCTCCTCAAGGCACTGTCTTTGTTTTGTAAAAGCTTGGATAAACCGTTAGTGATTTTGTTTGACGAAGTGGATTGTTTATCAAATGGTACCCTGATTTCTTTTTTGCGGCAACTGAGGGACGGCTATATCAACCGTCGGCGTATTCCGTTTGTTCATTCCGTTATGTTGGTAGGGATGCGAAATATCCGTGATTACAAAAGTGACATTCGTGATGGACGTGAGACGCTTGGGAGTCAAAGCCCGTTTAACATTGTTTCTAATACCTTCACTCTGCGAAATTTTACACCAGACGAGGTGGCTAACCTATACACGCAGCACACAGCGCAAACGGGACAAATTTTGTCGTCCGAGGTGATTGAGAAAATCTATCACTATACACAAGGACAACCTTGGCTTGTGAATGCGATTGCCAAGGAAATAGTGGTTAAAATGTTGGACAATGATTTTTCAAAATCCATTGAGCCTGAGCATGTTGAACAGGCGGTAAAAACCCTGATTTTACGACGAGATACCCATATTGATAGTCTGATGGAACGCTTAACCGAAGCCCGAGTGCAACGCATTGTTGAACCGGTGATTCTTGGAGAAAGTAAAGGATATAGTTTGCTGGATGATGACTATCAATATGTGCTTGATTTAGGGTTATTACGTGAATTTGATGGAAAAATTATCCCCTCCAATCCGATTTATGGCGAAGTCATTATCCGCACTTTAAGTTCTCGTTCACAAATGGCAATGAAGGAAAGAGGTTTGCCACCAAACGCACCTGCATATTTAGTAGACGGAAAATGGGATATGAAACAATTTCTGTCTGAGTTTCAACAATTTTGGCGTGAAAACAGCGAGATTTGGGTAGACAAGTATCAATACCAAGAAGCCGCACCTCATTTGATTCTACAAGCATACTTACAACGTGTGGTGAATACCGGTGGGAAAATTTCACGAGAGTTAGCTTCTGGAACCAAACGATTGGACTTGTGTGTGCATTATCAAGGTATCGACTACCCAATTGAATTAAAACTGCGCTATGGTGAAAAGACTTACCAAGAGGGCAAGGAACAGTTAGCCAACTACATGGATAAACTGGGTTGTGATGAAGGTTGGTTGATTGTGTTTGATAGGCGTAAGCGTCCGTCTTGGAAAAAGAAAATTTTTTGGCGTACCCAACGCATCAAAGGTAAAATTATTCATATTGTTGGCTGTTAGTGTGAATGTAGTACAGCGGATTAACGGAGTAAACGGATTAATATTAATTAAGGTAAATCCGTTAATACCGGAAAGAAGTTGTACTATCAGTTAAAAATCCGTATAGCATCCGTAAACTTCAAAACGGATACTATCCCGAAACCAGGGATAGCATCCGTAAAATGACAGTCATTAAATATGATTACAATACAAAGCCTTTTTGGATTATTCACCATCCTGTTAATCGCCTACGCTTTTAGCGAAGCCAGAAAAGCGATTTTATTTAAACCGATTTTCATAGCGGTTTTAATTCATTTTGTACTCGCCATTATCTTTTTAAAGCTGCCGGTTTTTCAAGATATTTTTGGCTCACTGAATGAAGTGGTGCGGGTATTGGATACGGCTACCACCGCCGGCACCCGTTTTGTGTTTGGTTATTTAGGGGGCGGGGCGGCACCTTTTGAAATCGAAACCGGCAAAGCCGGATTGACGTTTATCCTGGCTTTTAAAGCCCTACCACTGGTTTTAGTGATCAGCGCGTTATCTTATCTGCTTTACTACTACCGCATCTTGCCGGCAGTTGTTCAAGCTTTTTCTTACCTATTACAAAAAAGTTTGGGTGTCAGTGGCTCGGTGGGATTAAGTGCGGCTGCCAATGCTTTTATTGGGATGGTAGAAGCCCCGTTATTAATCAAGCCTTATCTGAAAAAGATGACACGGGGTGAAATTTTTACGGTAATGGTAGCCGGCATGTCAACCATTGCCGGCACTATGATGGTATTATATGCCACGATTTTATCCGCCACCTTTCCCGACGCAATGGGACATATTTTAACGGCTTCCTTTTTAAATGTGATTTCGGCTTTAATTATTGCCATGCTGATGATTCCTCATCAAAATGAGCAAGCAGCCGATAAGGTAGAATTGCCCAAAATGGCTGAGAGTGCGATGGATGCAATAGTTACCGGCACCAGCGAGGGCGTTAAACTCCTGATTAATATTATTGCCATGCTGATCGTGTTAGTTGCATTGGTGAGTTTAGCCAATCAGCTATTACTGTTTTTGCCTGAAATCAATAATCAGCCGATTACATTACAACGGATTTTAGGTGTGATTATGGCACCGGTGACATTTTTAATAGGCATCCCCGTTTCCGAAATATTCACTACCGGCTCATTGATGGGTACCAAGATCATCTTAAATGAGTTTTTGGCTTATATAGATTTATCACAGTTACCGGCAGGCGCGCTGCAAGAAAGGAGCAAAATCATTATGATTTATGCGATGTGTGGTTTTGCCAATATCGGCAGCCTTGGGATTATGATAGGCGGATTAACGGCGATGTCACCGGAAAAAAGAGATGATATTATTTCTTTAGGCGTGAAATCCATTTTTGCCGGCGTGTTGGCAACGTGTTTCACCGCGACGGTGGTGGGATTAATTATTTAGCAAATACCTGATTCGTGCAAGGTTCGCCTGAAACGAAGGTAAATCCATTAAAATTCATTATGCAATCAACACAGTTTACTCGAAATAGATTGATTTATGCATTGATTATATTTATCGTGCTAGTGCTTGGACTCGGTTCACGCGCTTATCCGGAGATGATCCCTGATTTTATCGCCAAATACGCCGGTGATACACTTTGGGCATTGATGGCTTTTCTGTTGATTGGCTTTCTTTTCCCGTCACTTTCAACGCTGAAGGTAGCCGCGATCGCGCTGCTTTTTGCATTCGGCATTGAATTCAGCCAACTCTATCAAGCCCCTTGGATTAACGAACTGCGTAGCAATCGCCTTGTCGCTTTAGTAACTGGGCGGGGTTTTTTGTGGAGCGATTTAGTGTGTTACAGTGTTGGCGTTGCTACCGGCGTATTGGGGGAAATGATTTGGCAAAAATTTTCGTTGTACAGAACAAAAAATGTACTCAACTCGTGATGCTATCGCGGTTTTTGGCGATAGTATCACTGAGTGTGACTTCAATTTGAATTTGTGATGCTATCGCGGTTTTGGGCGATAGTATCACTTCAGTGACTTCAATTTGAATTTGTGATGCTATCGCGGTTTTGGGCGATAGTATCACTGAGTGTGACTAAATGAAGAACACTCGTATCACTTTTGATTGTTTTAGTGATACTATCGCCCCAAAAAGCGATAGCATCACGAAGTGTTGATGGTTTTAGTGATACTATCGCCCCGAAAAGCGATAGCATCACGAAGTGTTGATGGTTTTAGTGATACTATC
>QNER01000750.1 GCA_003646175.1 Candidatus Parabeggiatoa sp. nov. 1 | reverse complement strand
GACAAGTATAAGGGTCAGTTTGATCAAGGTTGGGACAAACTGCGGTTAGAAACGTTCAAGCGTCAAAAAGAGCTAGGCGTTATCCCCCGTGACGCAATATTGACCTGCTACCCCCACCTTAGTAATGATGAGAAAAGTAGCTTAGCTAAGGACTACTCTAAGGTAGGTAAGGGCCCCAAGAAGGTGCCGTCGATCTGCGATCCTCATATAGGTAAGGGCTCCCATAAGGTGGTGCGATCGACCCCCTGCCATTGCCCCGATGCTGAAACGATACCCCCGTGGGATCAGCTTGCGGACGACAATGGAAACACCGCAGATTCACAGAAAGTCGCTGCCCCTTTCATGGAAACCTACGCCGGTTTTATAGAACACACGGATCACGAAATTGGCCGGGTTATTGATGTCATTAGAGATATCAAAGAGTTCGACAATACACTCATCTTCTACATTTTCGGAGACAACGGAGGTGATTATGAAGGCAATAAACTGGGCACGCTCAATTGGGTGAAAAACTCCAATGGTTATCCGGAAAAGACCATAGACAGAAATTTGGAGAGGATCGATGACATCGGCACTCCGAACTCCGAACCTTCCTACAACGCGGGTTGGGGCTGGGCCAGTAATACGCCATTCCAGTGGTACAAGACGATTGCATCACATTTCGGTGGTACGCGCAATGCAATGGTAATCTCATGGCCGGAGGGGATCACGGACGAGCAACGCCAGAACAAGCAAGGTCTGCGTAGTCAGTTCCACCATGTCATCGATGTCGTCCCGACCATTCTCGATGTGGCCGGTATCGAGGCTCCCATCAAAGTCAATGGCGTTGACCAAAAACCAATCGAAGGGGTAAGCATGGCCTACACATTCGATAATCACGAGAAGAGGAGCCGTCGGATCACGCAGTATTTTGAATTGATGGGTAACCGAGCCATTTATCATAAGGGATGGATAGCAGGAGTCCGCCATCTGAACAATCCCGATAGCAATGGCAAGAAATTAGCAAAAATCCGCCATCTGAAGAATCCCGATAGGTTTGATTTAATGGATGAGAAGTGGGAACTGTACTACATTGATAGCGATTTCAGCCAAGCCTTTGATCTCGCAGACAACCCTAAATTCCAGAGGCAGCTCGACCATCTTAAGGAACTCTTCTGGGCCGAAGCGGGCCGTTACAATGTTCTGCCGCTCGATGATCGCGGTAATAGAGGAAGTTCCTCTTTTCATCCCGGCTATACGACGGGTCGCACACAGTTTGAATTCTATCCAGGTGTGATCCGGCTACCTGAAAGTGATGCGCCTGATGTCAAGAATCGCTCCTACCGCATTACTGTCGATGTCGATCTCAGTAAGTTTGATGATGCCAAAGAGGTTAATGGTGTACTCGTGTCTCAGGGTGGTCTTGCAGGTGGATATTCTCTTTATTTGCAGAATGGCAGATTGAAGTACACATACAACTGGTTCGATGCGGAGCGGTACACCATCGAAGCGACAGAGGATGTTCAGGTCGGAGACTCAAAGCCCGTCGAGCTTCAGTTCCGCTTCACTTATGACCGTAATAAGAACTGTGCAGGTGCAGACGGGTATGTGAAATTCTACGTTTCCAGGAAGGATGTAACCGATCATAGTCACAAGAAGATTGGGAGAACTGTCCCAAGCTCTTTTGGCTTAGATGCCTTTGACGTAGGTGCTGATCTTGGTTCGCTAGTTGTTAAGGATGATCCGCAGTATCAAAAGTTTGCAAATATCCCATTCGCTGGACTGAAGAAGGTCACGTTTGAGTTGAAGTCACAAAACAGCTATCCAGATGTTTGTCAGTGGGATGAATCGAAATCGAAAAAATAGGATAGAGCGAATCAATGGAATGAATGTAGGCAATCGGCATATCGATAAAAGGACGTAACAACAAATAACTTACGCACGAGTCGTGAGTAAATCGATCCCAAGTTATTTTTCAAACCAAGTTTCTTCATTTAAGAAGCTTGGTTTTTTTTTGAATTATAATTTCTGTCAATAACTACAAGGATTGTTTGCTTATGAAAGGATTGGCTCATATTATGGTTTTAGGGAAATACCCTAATACTTTATCAAACTTGTTTTAACGGGTAAATAGGAGTCCAAACTTTAGTTTGGCAGAGTCATCGAACAACTCTTTTTTGGAACAAAAGCGAACAATTCATATGATACTTCAACGATTATACACTCAAATATTGTTTATGATGTTTTTGTCGATTGCCCAGTGCAACCTTGCTTTGGGTGACGAAAACGCTTTGCCCAATTATGTTGGGCGTACAGCCTGCATAGAATGCCACGCTGAACAAAATGCGCGGTGGCAAGGTTCCCATCATGATCTAGCGATGCAGGAAGTCACCGACAAAACTGTATTGGGTGATTTTGACAATGCCAGCTTTAATTACTTTGGCACCCTTTCCCGTTTCTTTCAGCGTGATGGCCGCTTTTTTGTGCAAACGGATGGCCCCGATGGCAAATTGCACGATTACCCGGTTAAATATACCTTCGGTGTCTATCCCCTTCAGCAATATCTGCTTGAATTATCAAACGGACGCTTGCAAGCACTCAGTATTGCGTGGGATACGCGGCCCAAAACCGAAGGCGGACAACGCTGGTTTCATCTTTACCCGCAAGAAAACCTCACCTACGACGATGAACTGCACTGGACTGGGCGTAACCAGAACTGGAATGCCATCTGCGCGGAATGTCATTCCACTGAACTGAAAAAGCACTATGATCCAAAGACACAGCGTTTTGCAACCACTTTTGCCGAGATCGATGTTTCCTGTGAGGCCTGTCATGGGCCGGCTGCCGATCATATCAAATGGGCTAAACGCGAACCGGGCTGGCAGACACAAAAAACCAAAGGGCTAAGCTTGTTGCTGAACGAGCGTCAAAATGTGTACTGGCTCATTGATCCCAAAACCGCTAAACCTCGGCGTAGCCAACCCCGTCAATCATCAAAGGAGATTGAAATGTGTGCGCGTTGTCATGCGCGGCGTAGCCTGTTGTCGGAAGAGTATGAACATGGCAAGCCCTTAATGGATACCCATATGCCACGATTACTTGAAGAAAATCTGTATTATGCGGATGGGCAGATTCAGGATGAAGTCTATGTGTACGGCTCATTTTTGCAAAGCAAGATGTACCAGGCCGGTGTCACCTGTAGCGATTGTCATGAACCGCATAGTGTGCAACTCAGATTGCCCAATCAACAAGTATGTTTCCAATGCCATGCGGTAACACAATACAGTACACCAAAGCATCATTTCCATCAATCAGATTCAGCGGGGGCTAACTGCATCGCCTGTCATATGCCGGAGAAGAACTATATGGTGGTTGACCCACGCCATGATCACAGTTTCCGGATTCCACGTCCCGATCTCTCCATTGAATTGGGTACACCTAATGTCTGTAATGATTGTCACCAAGCCCAATCCCCAGCGTGGGCTGCTGACAAGCTGAAGGCATGGTATGGTAAACAACCGCTGGGATTTCATAATTTTGCCAAAGCCCTGTCTGCTGCGCGAGTCGGCAGTGCCGATGCCGAAACCCGGTTACAACGGTTGGCAAATGATGACAATGCGCCAGCTATTGCCCGGGCAACCGCACTGTCCGAATTGGCGACTCATTTATCGGCCAACACTTTCCCAGTCCTTGAAAAAGGCTTGCAAGCTACCGATCCGCTAATACGGTTTGGCGCCCTTCAGGCGCTTGAAGCCCTCCCATTAGACTACCGCATTCCGCTATTTTCACCCTTGTTGACGGATCCGGTTCGCAGTGTACGCATTGAAGCCGCACGTCTGCTGGCCCCGGCACCTAGCAAAAGCTTAAATCCGGCACAGCGTCAAGCCTTTAAAAAAGCGGCCCAAGAATATGTTGCCGCACAACGGGCCAATGCCGAACGCCCAGAAGCGCAGGTGAATCTAGGTATTTTTTACACCAGTCAGCGCAAAACTAAAAAAGCCAAAGCTGCCTACCAACAAGCCATTAAGCTGGCACCAGATTTTATGCCAGCTTATGTCAACCTCGCCGACTTCTACCGTCTTATCGGCAATGATGCCAAAGGCAAACAAGTTCTGCGTCATGCGCTCCAACAAAACCCGCAAGCGGCTGATGTACATCACGCTCTAGGATTGCTTCTGATACGCGAGAAAAAGCTATCTAAAGCCATCGAACACTTATCACGCGCTGCTTCAACACGTCCGGAAAATGTGCGCTACAGTTACGTGTATGCCATCGCCTTAAATGCGGTTGGGCGATCTGATAAAGCTATCACAGTACTGGAACAATTACACACAGCCCATCCTGATAATCGCGAGATTTTGGATGCCCTGATTACATATCATCGGGAACTTGGTAATTTTAACGCAATGGTTCTTTATATCAAAAAACGTCGGCAATTGGAAATCAAGGCGAGCAAACCGGAGTGAGGTTTTTTGGTAGTTCCTCCATCCAAACCAGTAGAAGTATTCAAACCGTGGCAATTTGGAATCAGCACAGGCGCAGGTTTTATTCTGTAACTCATTGATAATAGGAGTTGCCTTCGATAAATAGTGCGAAAAAAATTTTCGCAAAGCTAAAAGCAAAATAATTTTGTAGAAGTAGTGATGAAGTCCAAACGGATGCTAT
>QNER01000749.1 GCA_003646175.1 Candidatus Parabeggiatoa sp. nov. 1 | reverse complement strand
TTATAAATTATATATAAAACAATGATTTAGCAGTATTTTTCAACAGGATGATTACCCGGCAAGCAAATGGTTGGCAGGAGTCCAAACTTTAGTTTGGCTGGCCCAAGATAAATCTTGGACTCCGATAAATCTTGGACTCCTGATAAAAGAACGGGTAGTCCTGAAAATGTTAATAACCATAGTTTTAACATGAAAATTAAAAAATATCACCCACAAGTCTTTATTCGTTTATCCCCGTAATTCGTGGCACTCAACTGTAATTCGTGGTACTCAATTTTTGATGGGTAAAAAGTTAGCGAAAGCCAACAACTACGAAAAACACCTAACACAAACCAATGAACTATAACCCTATAAAAACCAATAATTCCCCATTGTGCATTCACCAACTATTTGAAGCCCAAGTAGAACGCACACCCGATGCAATCGCAGTAGTATTTGAAAATCAACAACTTAGCTACCGAGCATTAAATGCCTGCGCCAACCAATTGGCGCATTATCTAAAGACGTTGGGTGTTGAGCCAGACGTTTTAGTCGGCCTTTGTGTAGGGCGCTCTTTAGAAATGATAGTAGGATTGTTGGGGATTCTCAAAGCCGGTGGGGCTTATGTGCCGTTAGATCCCACTTATCCCCAAGAACGCTTGGCTTTGATGTTGTCCGATTCACAAGTGCCAGTGCTATTGACTCAGAAAAAATGGCTGCCCCAAGTTTCTGAGCAAGCCGCAGCGCGTGTGATCTGCTTAGATTCCGACTGGGCGGTGATTGCTAACGAGAGTGAGAAAAATGTTGCCAGTGATGTGACAACGGAGAATCTGGCTTATGTTATCTACACATCGGGCTCAACCGGGACTCCAAAAGGTGTCACCATCGAACATCGTTCGGTTTTAAATCTTTCCACCGCCCTTTATCAAAGTATCTATACCCGTTACCATAATACTCAACTGCGAGTTAGTTTGAATGGGAGTTTAGCCTTTGATACGTCGGTAAAACAAATCATACAGCTTTTATCTGGTCATACCCTTGATATTATCCCAGAATCAATCCGCTTTGATGGCAGTATCCTATTAGACTATCTGACAAACCATCAAATAGACGTATTTGACTGTACGCCATCGCAACTGGGATTACTCATTTCAGCGGGATTGTTATCTCAAACAGTATCAGCACCCAAAACCGTCCTAATTGGTGGCGAGCCTATTAATGAATCAACTTGGCAAGCCCTAGCACCAGTTGAAAACCTTCGCTTTTACAATGTTTATGGCCCCACAGAATGTACGGTAGATGCCACCGTTTGCGAAGTGCGAACTTCTATTAAACCTGTCATCGGCCGCCCCATCGCCAATGTCCAAATCTCTATTTTAGATCAGCAACTCCAACCGGTTCCTGTCGGTGAATCGGGTGAATTATATATCGGTGGTGCTTGCCTTGCGAGAGGTTATCTCAACCGCCCAGAATTGACGGCCGAAAAATTTATCCCTAATCAAATCCCCCCTAACTCCCTGTTTTCAAAGGAAACTCCCTTTCTTTCCACCCGACTCTATAAAACCGGCGACTTAGCTCGCTATCTGCCCGATGGCAATATTGAGTTTCTTGGGCGAACTGACTCTCAAGTGAAACTCCGCGGTTACCGCATAGAGCTTGGTGAAATTGAAACGGCGTTAGCACAATACCCAGATGTTCGAGAAGCGGTTGTTTTGGTGCGAGAAGATGTAGTGGGTGATAAACGCTTAGTGAGTTATGTCGTGCCGAAACCTTCGCGGGCACCAACCATTGCCGGCAAGCCACGTTACCCATTGCCGAATAATTTGGCGATTGCCCATTTAAATAAAAATGAAACCGATTTTCTCTATAAAGAGATATTTGAGGTGGGTGCCTATTTAAAACACGGCATTACGATTAAAGACGGTGATTGTATTTTTGATGTCGGCACTAACATAGGACTTTTTAGCCTATTTGCACACTTCAGTGGCAAAAATGTCAAAATCTATGGATTTGAGCCAAATCCTTTTGTTTTTGAAAAACTTGAACTCAATACCGCACTTTATCAGGTGAATGCCAAACTGTTTAATTGTGGCTTATCCAGTGACACGACAACCGCGAATTTTACCTTTTACCCCAAATTTTCGTTTTTGTCAGGGCTTTATGCGGATACCGCTGACGAAAAGGAAATCGTTAAGTCGTTCTTGCTAAATCAACAGCAACAGGGTGAAGTTGAAGTGGCTTCTCTCACCCAAAATGACGAATTATTGGAAGAGTTACTCGCTGACAAGTTTAACAGTGAAACTTTTGAAGTTCCGTTAAAAACGCTCTCGGCTATCATCAAAGAAAACCATATTGAAAACCTAGATTTACTAAAAATCAATGTTGAAAAAAGTGAATGGGATGTGCTTGCCGGCATTGATGACGCGGATTGGCCAAAAATTCATCAGATCGCGCTGGAAGTGCATGATATAGACGGCCGTCTTGATAAAGTTCTCGCTCTATTTGAAAAACAGGGTTATCAAACCGTTGTTGAGCAAGATTGGTCGTTTGATAAAACCGCCGGTATTAATTATTACCTTTACGCTATTCGAGAATCAAGGCAAGATTTAAAGGCGCGTCAATCTAAAAAAGCCCCCCCAAAGTTGCCTGAACCCATTTTGACGGCCAGTGAATTACGCAGTTTTTTGAGCAAGAAATTGCCCGATTACATGGTGCCGTCAGCTTTTGTCATGCTTGAAGGTTTACCCTTAACCCCAAATGGCAAAATAGATCGCCAAGCCCTACCTGCGCCTGATGAAATGCAATCGAATCAGACAGATCATTATGTGGCTCCCAATACGCCTACAGAAGAATTATTAGCCAGTTTATGGCACGAGGTTCTTAAAGTGGGACAGATAAATATTCACGATAACTTTTTTGAATTGGGTGGACATTCTCTGCTGGCAACTCGGATTATTTCACGAGTGCGTGAGACTTTTCAGATAGAAGTACCGATAAGTGCGTTATTTGATAATCCGACGGTGGCAAAATTGGCAACGCAGATTGACTTGCTTGCGCCTCTTTCATCACCAGAGACACTCCCTTTGGAAGAATATAAGAGTGAGGGAGAAGTTCATACTGCACCACTCTCTGTTAATCAAGAAAGTTTCTGGCTGTTTGAACAACTTTATCCCAATACACCTGCTTACAATATACCAATGGCGTATAAGCTGACGGGAACGCTTAATTTTTCGGCACTAGAACAAGCCCTCAGCGAAATGGTGCGTCGTCACGCAGCATTGCGTACCACATTTGAGATTGACGAGAAGACGGAGAAGCCACAACAACGGATTGCGCCACCTAATCCCTTTACAGTCACCGTGAAAGACATGAGCGGTTTATCTGACGTAGAAAAGCAGCGATATATCCATGAAGAAATACGCCGTCCATTTCAGTTGCGACAAGATTTATGGCGAGTCACTGTATTCCGTTTACAGGAACAGGAACAGATATTATTGCTGACTTTTCATCATTTAATCACTGATGGTTGGTCAACGGGTGTTTTTATAGGCGAATTGGCAGAATTGTATGCTGCTTTTGTGGAGGGCAAACAGTTACCTGATGTTCCTTGCTACCAATACACCGACTTTTGTCGCTGGCAAGAGCAATGGTTACAAAGCGACTCCTTCAATTCACAAATGGCCTACTGGCAATCACAACTGCATAGCCCTTTGCCAGTATTGGAATTACCTAATGATTATTTACGCCCGCCCATACCTACTTATCAAGGTGCCTTGCAACCCGTTGTCATTTCTCAAACACTCACGCTGGCACTAAGCAACGTTAGCCATCAGCAAGGCGCTACCTTGTTTATGATCTTGTTAGCGGCTTTTAAAACTTTATTGTTTCGCTATACTGGACAAACTGACTTACTCATTAGCACAGCCACAGCCGCACGACAAGCTGTTGAGTGGGAAAACGTGATGGGAGTATTTATCAATATTTTGGTGTTACGTACCCACCCTGACGGAAAAATAAGCTTTGTGTCATTTTTAAACCAAGTGCGCGATGTTGCTCTTGCTGCATATAACCACCAATCTATGCCCTTTCAAAGTATAGTTAATAACGTATACCCTGAGCGTGAACTGAGCTACAATGCTTTACTTCAATGTTTTTTTCTACTACAAAGTTTTGATTTGCCAGAATTGAGACTGGGGGAATTAAGGACAACGCCACTAGATACTTATTTAGACAATATCTATACCGGTACCGCCAAATTTGATTTAACTTTAGAGTTATTTGAAAAAAATGGTGGCTTAACCGGATGGTTTGAATATAACACCGCCTTGTTTAGTGCAGCGACGATGCAGCGCATGGTTGGACATTTCCAAACCTTATTGGAAAATATTGTCACGGCACCAGAGAAATGTCTGTCAAAATTGTCGCTGTTGAGCGAGAATGAAAAAGCGGCATTAATAGCCAATTTTAACGAAGAATTTGATGAGTCTTTTTAACAAAGCAGCCTATGTACAGGACAAAAAAGTGTTCAAGCCGTGATGCTATCGCTTTTTTGGCGATAGTATCACTCAAACACTCGTGAAAAAGTTTGTGGTAATAGTCTCACTCAAACGATAGCACTGGTGGTTATGGCATCGATATTTCGCAAAAGTGATACTATCGCAAAAAACAGC
>QNER01000748.1 GCA_003646175.1 Candidatus Parabeggiatoa sp. nov. 1 | reverse complement strand
TTGGAAACAACACCTCCCGATCAAGAAATGAGGATTTTAGACTTAACTTACCAATTATTAAAATATGAAGGTGGATTACGTGACTTTTTGGGAGTCGTGTCTGATTGGTTGTACTACACCCAAGATATCTTTAAAGCTGATGAGGCTTTGTTAAAAGCGAGCCTCGAAATTCAAAGACGTGCCTTGACTAAAGTGTTAAGGGACTGCAACGCTATCATCTGAGTTAACCAACGACTTTTTGGGGTCGGAACTCAGTGAACGGGCGTTGTGTGTGGTGCTGAGCGGTTTATTTTTAAACCAACAACACCAAATGCTGGGGTTTTAAGACCTGTTTTAGGGTTGTTATGATGAGACTAATTTTTCTCATCATAACACTATTCTTAATTCCCCTTCGGTATGTGTTATTAAAGCCTCCAGGTAGATACACTGGCTATATTAATGTCGCCCCGTTGGGGCTTTTTTATTAGCCCCTTCGGTATGTGTTATTAAAGCCTCCAGGTAGATACACTGGCTATATTAATAGAGTTGTCCGTAAATAAAAAAATATCGACTCTAATATAAAAATAACTTAAAATAGTCATAAATACAAAAATACGTTAATAGTCTTAAATGACATTAAGATTCCATAAACCCGCACATAAAACGATTACTTCATCAATGAAATTAGGTATTCTGTTACGAAATGCCTGTATCTATGTCGGCAAAAATTTCTCGGAACTCTTCTATACCATGGAAAGTTCGATGTGGTAATACGCCTAAGCGTGCTAACGCCTGTTGCACCAAAATAGAGCCTTAGATTATCGAAAGCGGCAGATTTCTACATCCAAAACCGGCTTCCCAAATCATCATAAGTTGGGTAGGTTTTGCAGTAAACCAATACTCACAAAACTTTTTGGATGGCGGTGGTTAAAATACCTTTACGACCTCCACCGGGTTTTCTCACCCGTTCTCTATGGTTGATCGCTTGTGCTTCAGTTGCAGCATGAGCCTCTTGTTCCACTAATTCAAACTCCGCCGCTAGGGTTTCCAATTGCAATTCAGTTACACCAGATAAGGCTTTCAGTTGCCGTTCATCTTGGAGCTTGATAATGGTTTCTTGTTGTGAGAACCTCATTACACCTTTTTTGTTATTTTTGACCTTTACACTCATTATTATACGACAAAGTCAATTTTTTTATTGACGGACAACTCTATTGTACCAAACTTGATAAAATACTTTCTATGTTTGTAGTAGGCGATTTATCGCCTAGTTTGTAGTAGGCGATTTATCGCCTATTTTCCGTAGTAAACCACCGCCGAATAAATTCAACCTGAAAACGATAGCCCTTATCTGTCGATTCAATCAGTTCATATTGTACTAAACTTGATAAAATATTTTCTAGTGAGTCTTGTTCGCAGTGTTCAGCCAACGTTTGTTGACTGACTATCGCGCCTTCGCCTTGCGCCGCCAGAAAACGCAAGACGGCTTGTTCTGCGTCTGAACGATTGGTAACATGATTAAAAAAATTTTTACCCGATTTGAAAGCATTGCCAATAGCGGCCTCCACATCTGTTTTCTGCACTAAGTTTCGCACTCGCGAGTCTTGCTGATTTTTCAAAAACACAATTTCTTTACATAATAATTGTATTAAGGCGGGGTGACAATGAGTCAATGCCAATATAAATTCAGTGACTTGTGGCGCATAGCGTAGTGAGTTTTTGATGGGTTTTTCAATAAGTTGTTTTGCTTCATTTTTTTCTAAATAACTGAGATGGACGCTTTCAGTATTAATCAAATAACTGGCCCAATCTGGAAATATATCCAACCGATGGACACCGGCAATTATTATTTTAAAGCGCCAACGGTGCTGAATGATATGGCGAAATACGCCTAGCACAAAATCTTTATCTAAACTGCCTTTATTAAAAGCGCCCTCCAAGGCTTCAAATTCATCAAACGTCAACAGTAAAACGCGGCCTTCCACACTTTCTTCGACACGATCTAACCATTCATCAAACTCTGTGAACGGATCGTCCTGCAAAGCTTCGCGGTTAATGGGCGGCAAGCTTAATTGTCTCCTATCACGCGCTGAACGTATACAAGCACGACTGATATTGTAAAAAAAACCACTGTTATTAGTCGCTAATGAGACACCTTGAAAATCAACAAATAACGGTACATAACTATCGGGCAACTCACTGAGGAAATTGAGCAATGACGTTTTGCCGATGCGCCGTTGTCCATGGAGCAAAAGAGGAGGACTGGGTTGATTTCGCAATAACACTTCAATTCGGGCACTGATGTCTGTGCGCCCCACAAACAGGTTTTTATTGTGTTTGGTTAGGGGGACTCCGGTAATATAAGGATTATCAATCTTTCCATCTGATGTCGTTTCGGCAAGTTGGCGGCTAACGGTGTGGAGCTTATGTTTGAGAAATTGAGCCAGTAACTCAACGCGTTTTTCTGATTGAGCTAACTGAGTGAAGCCGTGTAACCATTTTCCCAACAGTTGAGGCATATGCTCACGTATTCGCTGCCAAAATCGACGGATTCTATGCCAATGGTTGAGCGGGTTATCCATAAAAAAACGCCTGATTTGTTGCCATTTTTGTTGCGACAAACCCAAACTCGCGGCGATCAAACTCCATAACAATATGGGAATATCGGGTTGTCTCCAGATAAAAACAATCACATAGACTCCCCCACTCCCCAATAAGCCGGCCACGATGCCCGCCCACGGATTCAAAATGTACCGCGCCAGCAAATAAGGTAAGACAAACAGGAGCGCGAATAATAAGCCATTGGAAATACCACCGATGACTGGCTTAACTAATATATTTAACGATGCCTGAGTTTCTACCTCAGTGATGAGTAGGCTCATTGTTAGCGCGAACACCAAAGTGAGTATCGCTGCCCAAATCCAACGACGAGTGAATAACCCAAAAAGAAAACCCATGCCCACCGCCAATCCGATCATCTGTGGCTGAATATCGGTCAATTCAATGGTGGCAAATGGAGAGATTATATAATAAATGACATAAATACTGCCTATAAGTATTGCACCACTGACGACGACGGCCCCACTGAATATCACGGCCGTTACCAATGAACCGATAACCAATCCGTCGTTTTTTTGCAGAAATTGATCGGATTCATGGGCTAAGGACAGCAAAACGCTACTGGCGAGACTGATGGCAAACACTCCAGATAAAATGGCGGCCCTGTACCATTGTTCATCCTCCATCCAAAAAAATAGGCCCACCCCTAAGGCACCCACCAGACTGGCGACATAGCTAAATGCAACGGATACGGTGATACCACTGGTTAATCCGCCAACGATACTTAACGTCATCACATAGATTAGGCCTCGAATCGCGACAACAATATCTCCATTAACCCACCATAGGTATAGTCCGACAATTCCGACAATTATCCCAATAACTAGAGGCCCTGTTATATATATTAATCCCAATAAACGCAGCAAGACTGGATGTCGCCACTGTTTTAGCCGAAGTGTGGATAACGCAAAATCAGAGGGTAGTGCCGAATCAATCTGTGCGACGAGTGCTTGCCAAGCGGCCGGCCGAAAGAGTAGCCAGAAGAGGAGTTGTATGCTGGCTAAGAATGGATTAGTGCTTAAGGAACAATCTTTCACGTTTTTTTACCCTCACCCATACCCCAACATAGTACAACACACCCCGGCCTCTTCGCTCCGGGGAGTCTCAACACATCCCAATACACCCCCAGCCTCATTGCCATTAAGTTAAGCAAAATGCCTTGGATTAGCGCGTTAGGCTTAAATAAAAAAATATAATAGTTACAATAAGTTATTGTTTCGCTCTCTCAGCATGAGCGCTTTAACCCTGTGCTTGGCATTGTCCTCAGCCAGGGTGTTAAATTTAAGAACGTGAGTTCGATTTTAAATCTCAATGATTTATAAAATGTACCGGTTCATTTCAGTTGATGGCCCACAAATGTTCGGTTTTAACGGTTTGACGTGTTAATTGTACCGGTTCATCTGAGTTGATGGCCCACAAATGTTCGGGTTTGACGTGTTAATTGTGTCGGTTTATCTGAGTTGATGGCCTATAAATGTTCGGGTTTGACGTGTTAGTTGTGCCGGTTTATCTGAGTTGATGGCCCACAAATGTTCGGTTTTAGCGTCTTAATTGTATCGGTTCATCTGAGTTGATGGCCCACAAATGTTCGGGTTTGTCGTGTTAATTGTGTCGGTTTATCTGAGTTGATGGCCTATAAATGTTCGGGTTTGATGTGTTAATTGTGTCGGTTCATGTCAGTTGATGGCCCACAAATGTTCAGGTTTGACATCTTAATTCTCAAGTTTCTGGGTTCACAATTTTTAATAAACTCGATGATCAAGTTTTTGATGGTTAGTGCAAAATATCGCCTGGGGATAAATCCCCAGGCTTAAAGCTCAAGTCTGCTAAAGCAGACTAACCCTAGAAGCCGTGGGTTTTTGTAGCATATCGCCTGGGGATCAATCCCTAGGCTAAAAGCGATAGGCGGCTAAAGCAGACTAATCCTAGAAGCTATTGAAAAGTTAAGAAAATTTTGCGCTTTTTTTTCACCTTGCCAAACTAATCTTAATTCTCAAGTTTCGGGGTTCACAATTTTTAATAAACTCGATGATCAAGTTTTTGATGGTTAGTGCAAAAT
>QNER01000747.1 GCA_003646175.1 Candidatus Parabeggiatoa sp. nov. 1 | reverse complement strand
TGTTCTGGATTTTTAAGTATTTCAAGTAATAACGGGTTAATGGTTAATGGTTTTGAGTCAAATTGTGTTAGGTGTTTTGAACGACTCAATGCAACTGCCGATGGAAAAATTATCTTGCAAACCCGCTCCCGCAACAATCCTTTATTATAAACAATCCTTGTAGTTATGGTTTTTTAATCCTTTCTTATAACTAATCCTTGTAGTTATTGTTTACCGATAGAGCCACACCCGCATCAGCGAAATCAATTTCTCCGTATCCACCGGCTTAGACAGATAATCATTCGCACCGGCCTCAATGCACTTCCCCTTGTCGCCCTTCATCGCTTTTGCCGTTAGGGCGATAATGGGCAGCTTACGGAAACGAGGTTGCGCTCTAATCTGCCGCATCGCTTCATAGCCATCCATCTCTGGCATCATAATATCCATCAACACAATGGCAACATCAGAGTGTTCTTCTAACAACTCTAAAGCTTCTTTACCATTGTTGCCGACAACCACTTCCATGTGTTTATCCTCTAAAAACGTCGTCAACGCAAAAGTATTGCGGATATCATCATCGGCAATCATCACCTTTTTATTGGTGAGAATCGCCTCCTTGTCATGCACCATCCGCAGAAGATTTTGTTTGTCCTTGGATAAATTGGCTTCCAATTGATGAAGGAACAAAGTGGCTTCATCTAACAAGCGTTCAGGTGAACTAACGGTTTTTACGGTGAGATGATCAGCACATTCCAGCAATGACGCTTCCTCTGACGCTGTCAATTCGCGTCCTGCATAAACAATTAACGGTATTTGACAAAAGCCCTCTTGTTGTTGCATCTGCTCAAGGAGTTTGAGGCCAGAACTCTGTTCTATCTCCATATCAAGGATAATACAATCAAAGGCCGCTTTTTTAAGGTGTTGTAAGGCGACAGCCGTTGTCGCAGCGAGCGTAGTTTGGACAGTTTCGCCGCCAACCAATTCCAGAATCTGCTGTTGATGCGGCTCTGAATCCACAATCACTAACAGATTTTTCATCGTCTTGCTCAGAAACTGTTCGATTTGTTGAAAGGTTTCCCCAAGTTGTTCTAGGTTAACCGGTTTGTGCAAATAACCAATCGCCCCCCTCTTTTTCGCTTCCAGACTGTGATGATCTGCTGCGGAGATAAAATGCACCGGAATATGCCGCGTGTCAGGATTGTCTTTTAGCCTTTCCAGAACGGTCCAACCATCTAGTTGAGGCAAACCGACATCAAGGATAACGGCATGGGGTTTATACTGCTGGGCTAAATTCAAACCGGTTTTGCCATCTTCCGCAATGAGACATTTAAAGTCCTTTTCTTGTGCCAGTTCCATAAGCAAACCGGAGAATTTGCGATCATCTTCAATAATTAACAGGGATTTGGAATCGGTGGTGAGTAAGGCCCGATCATCAACAATTTCCTCGGTTGGCTTTTCAGGGGCAGGTGCGACTTGAGTGACAATTTCACCGGCGGTTTCGCCAGACGTAAGCGCAGTGAATGGCTTATCCGTTTTGGATACCTCCAAAACTTTAGTCTCCTGAACTGCGGAACTTCTGAACTTCTGAACTGCGGAACTCAGTTTCTCAGGCAAATACAACGTGAAGGTACTACCCTTGCCATCTTCGCTGTGTAATTGAATTTCTCCCCCCAGTAATTTCGCTAACTGAATGGAAATAGATAAACCGAGTCCGGTGCCACCAAAACGACGGCTGGTGGTACCATCCACTTGTTGGAAGGCTTCAAAGATCAGTTGTTGTTTATCGGTGGGAATACCTATGCCGGTATCGGTGACGCTTATCGCAATCGTTTGGGCAGCCTCAAAACTCAACTGGGACATTTCTTCACTACGTGCATAGCGCAGTGTCAACTTAATTTCTCCGTCGGTGGTAAATTTAAAAGCATTGGAAAGCAAGTTGTTGAGAACTTGCTGGAAGCGTTGCGCGTCAGTATGCAACATGGCTGGCAAGTCATTAGCAACCTTAATATGGAAAGCTAATCCTTTATCGAGTGCCAGCGGGCGAAATTTCTGTTCGACGGTTTCCATCAATTCCGTCAGTGAGACATCCTCGACACTGACTTCCATTTTGCCCGCCTCAACTTTGGATAAATCCAAAATTTCATTGATAAGCTTTAGCAAATCCGAGCCGGAACTGTTAATTGTCTGGGCATATTTCACTTGTTTGTCGGTTAAATTGCCGGCCTTGTTTTCGGCTAACAGTTGCGCGAGAATTAACAAACTATTTAAAGGTGTGCGTAATTCATGGGACATATTGGCGAGAAATTCAGATTTATACTGACTCGCCAATTCCAGTTGTTGGGCTTTGGTTTCAAGCGCAACTTGAGCCCGTTTCATGTCAGTTTGGGTTTTTTCTAGCGCGATATTCTTTTGTTGAGCATCGTCTTTTTGCTGCTCTAACTCTTTGCTGCGCTCTTCCAGTGCTTCGTTAGTTTGCTTCAATTCTTCCTGTTGGGTTTGTAATTCCTCCGACTGGCTTTGCAGTTCTTCGGCCTGACTTTGTAGTTCTTCATTGCGTTGCTGAAGTTCTTCCTGTTTATGTTGTAATTCTTCCCGTTGAGTTTGCAACTCTTCATTAATCTGTTGCATTTCTTCTTGCTGACTTTGCAGTTCTTCTGACTGAGATTGCAATTCTTCAGTCTGCTGCTGGCTTTGCTCTAACAATTCCTGCATCTTGGTGCGTGATTCGGCGGTATTGATCGCTATCCCAATATTAGGCATCGCCTGCTCAAGAAATTCCCATTGAATGTCCGTGATGGCTTCGGAAGAACCCAGCTCAATGACACCTTTAACGGCATCCTCATACAAAAATGGCAGGATAAGCACATGGCAGGGTACCGCTTTTGCTAAACCTGATTGAATAATAGGGGTGTATTCGTCCGGTGTATGGGTGCGAGAAAGCATTTTTCTTTCCAGCGCAGCCTGCCCAACCAAGCCTTCACCGACTAAAAATTTATTGGGGATATTGTCACTCGCAGTATAGGCGTAACTCGCGATAACTTGTAGAGAAGACGGTTGTTCAGGCTGTTCGGACTCTTTTAACCGGTAAAATAACCCCACCTGAACCCCTAGATAAGTCGTCAAGAAGGAGATAATATTCTTAGCCAGCTTCACCATGTCCTGATCGCCTCTTGTCTGATCATTTAACTGGGTTTGCCCAGTTTTTAACCAATTTTGCTCGGCATTTTTGGTCGTGGCTTCGGCCAACTTGGCAGCGGCGGTTTCGAGTGCCTGTTTGATTTGGACAAAGTCGCCTTGGTATTCCGCATGAGGCATAACGCTCTGAGTACCTTCCGCTAATCCTTGAGAAACGTGGACAATATCTTCAATCACCTGCCGCAGATTGGACAAACCCATTTCCAACGCATTTTTGATCTGGATGAAGTCCCCTCGATATTCCGATTGAGGTATGACGCTTAGATTACCCGCCGCTAATCCCTGAGAAACTTGGACGATATCTTCAATCACGGCCTGAAAATAACTCGCTAACGCATCAAAGGTTCGCCCGATTTCACCCATCTCATCCCGACGAGTGACGACTTTGCCTATCTCAATCGTGTCGATCCCGGTCGATTTCACGTTGCCGGTGGCCAACTTGCGTGCGGCTTCAGTGACTATCAATACAGGCTTGGCGATGGAATTGGCTACCAAAACAGCCACTATAACCACAATAACGGTGACCACCAAACTGGCTATTAAAGTCAGAATGACCCCCGTACGGGCGGCTTTGTCCGCGGCAATCTTGGCTTGTTCAGAACCGAACACGTTGGTTTCACGCATGGTTTTCATTAAACCTAACGCATTGTCAAATAAATCATTGGCCTTGCCAACGCTCAGGGCTTGAGCTTTGTCGTCATCATTTTTTTGAGACAGCAAGATGACTTGATTGTTAACCTGCAAAAAATCATTTAAAATATTTTGGAACTTCTCAAATGCCTCAGTTTCGGTTCCCTCGTCTAGGGTTATATCAAATCCAGCGAGTGCTTTGACAAGGGTTTTTCGCTGAGTTTTAATTTTTGTTTCCATGGCCCTCATGCTCGCATCATCTGGTGCTATAATGTGGTTTTTCTGGGCTTCAATGATATGCAGCAACGCGATTTCTGCGTCATAGAGGTTAATGATGCTGGGAAAATAGTTGTTACTCACTTCATTAGCGGCCGCCTTGGCCGCATAAAGTTGGGTGATTGCCACTTGGCCGACGATAACCAGCGGTATGAGTGACACAGCAAGAAACCAAAAAATCAATTTGCCCCGCATTGAGCGGAAAAAGGGAATACGTATCCTAGAATCGAATTGAGTAGATGATGGTGCGTTTATCATGATTTTATCCTTTAAATAGCTTGGCCATATCATATAACTCAGAGTGCCAGATTGGCCTTGCACAAGTTCGCAACTTGATGCTCGTTCAAGTTAACCTGGAACGAAGGAGAATCGTTTTTATAAACTGATAGATGGTAAGAATAGAGCAGATTTCTCCTTTAGTCGAAATGACAAAGAGCTTAAAAATATATCACCATCCAATCCTTTCTTATAAGCAATCCTTGTAGTTCGTTTTTGGTACTGAATAAAAACGACAATAATTTGGCAACCGTTGCAGACAACCCCATAATAACTACAAGGATTATTTATAATAAAGGATTAG
>QNER01000746.1 GCA_003646175.1 Candidatus Parabeggiatoa sp. nov. 1 | reverse complement strand
CTTATGTATCTCATGTTACGCACAACGCTTCAAAATGAGTCCAGAGGGGCAACCATAAAGGATTGCCCCTACATTTAATGATATATTGTAGGGGCAATCCCTTGTGGTTGCCCCCCCACGCGCAAGCCCCCCACGCGCAAGCCCTTTGCGGTTGTCCCCGCTTTGCTGCGCCCTTTCACCAAACATCATCCAGGTCAGGAACTTTCCGCTTTATTGCACAAACTGTGACATCGTCGAGCAATGTGCGTAACATCAGTTATGTATAACGATGAGTGCTTTCTGGGGGGGCAAATTTATGGATTGGTGTAGTAGGGTGGATTACCAAAAGGCGTAATCCACCATTTTTGGCGGATTACTACAATACAAACTTACTACAATACTTGGAAATCGGCAAAAGGTGATTGAAAATGCCTAATCCCCAATTCCCAATTCTAAATAAACTGGGAGTACAACGCATTGAAGGATTTGACGGATTGATTTTTTGAATAGGGATGTGGCTCAATGTCTTTTCCAAAGCTTATTGAAATTCTTACGCCCTTTTCAAAGGAACGAAGTCTATGATTACCAAAGTTTATGCTTGTGAAGAAGCACCGCACACTTATAGTGCAGCCATTTTTCTCGTTGGGCCAACGCCTAGAATGGATGACGCAAAATCATGGCGGCCTGACGCTGTGAAGCGTCTATTAGAAATCTATAAAAATCAAGACATTGAGGTGGTGATTTTTATTCCAGAATCGAGAAATGGTGTTTATCGTTCCAACTATCGTGAACAAGTGGCATGGGAAAAACAGCATCTGGACATGGCAGACGTGATTTTGGCTTGGATTCCCAGAGATATGAATACTTCACTGAAGGGGCTGACAACCAATATTGAATTTGGAAAATATGTTGAATCGGGCAAACTGTTTTATGGACGGCCGGATAATGCTCATCATATCAACTATTTAGATTGGATGTATACCAATGTCACTGGGCGACAGCCACTGAATACTTTAACCGCTTTAATTGATGATGTCGTCACGAGTCTTCAATCTCAACTTAACAAGTGCGACAAGCCGGTTCGAGAAGCGGGAGAAAGAGATGTCCCGTTAACTATTTGGAGTACCACGCCATTTCAAAGCTGGTATCAATCCCAACTTCAGGCGGGCAATAAGCTGCTCAATGCCAAATTACTGTGGGCATTTAATATTGATAAAATCAACTTGATCTTTTCTTACGCGCTGCATGTTAACGTTTGGATAGCGGCTGAAGATCGTATTAAAAGTAATGAATTTATTATCAGTCGTCCTGATATTTCTGTTGTCGTGCCTTATTGGAAACATCCAACTGATATATTTGAAAGTGAAATCCTATTAGTCAAAGAATTTCGTTCATCGGCAAGGACAAAAGATGGCTTTGTGCATGAATTACCGAGCGGCTCTGGTTTTAAAGGGGGCGATATTTTACAAATAGCCAGTGATGAGCTTTATGAAGAAACCAGTATCCGAATCCCGTCTGACAGATTTAGATACCTTGATTCCAAACAATTAGCGGCTACATGGTCAACCCATTTTGCAGATGTTTACGCGATAGAATTGGAAAAGCCGGAAATTGAACAGGCCAAAAAAATGGCGGCTTCAAAACAGACATTTGGTGTCGAAGCAGACACGGAAAGGACTTATGTGGAAGTTTGTCAATTGAAAAATGTCGGGAAATATGTAGATTGGTCGATGGAAGGTATGATTTATCGGGCCATTTTTAATGCGGATTTTACGGATTTCGCTGATGAAAGCGGATGATTTTATCAATAGTGTCCATCCAGAAACGTATTCCAATTCTTTCAATATGCGAGAGTACAACGGATTGACGGAATAAACAGATTTTTTATAGGGGATTGTTCCGCAAAAAAGTCAATAGAACCGCGAATTTTGTGAATTTTCACCCTTTTCAAGGGAGTGAAATATATACGGAATCATAATTCTAGGCTAACGTTTTTTGTACACAAAAAAAATTTTAGCCTAGAAAACCGAATTTGAGAATTTTCAGGATAAAACCTTTTTTCCCAATGTACAGGACAAAAAAGTGTTCAAGCCGTGATGCTATCATTTTTTTTGGTGGCGTATGTATCACTAAAACAATAGCACTGGTTATTGCATCGATATTTTGAACCGCAAAAGTGATACTATCGCAAAAAAAGCGATAGCATCACGAAATACTTTAAAATCAAACGATTATAATTTTTGTTCCGTACATAGCTATTCATTATGAAAATTTTATAATTTAATAAAATTCTGATTTAGACAATTATAGGTTTGAAGGATGGAGACTTAATTGGAATTAAATAATTGTGGTTTCGGAAATTCCTGGCGTCATCCCCGAAACACTTTAATGCTCAAACCCCAAACTTATTCGGAAAGTGTCAATGAGAAAATCGCTTTATGATTTTATACTGGAAGTACAACGGATTTTTGGTTCAAACGGATTGATTTTTTTCTAAAGCGGATATGGCTCAACGTCAATAGAAATGCTAACTTTGTAAACCATAACCTCTTATTTAATTTTCACCTTCGGAAAGGGAGCGAAGTATATCGCTAAAATCAAAAAACGAAAATCGAAAATCAAAAATCCTTTCACCCAAATATATAAACCCCTAAACTTACCATGGCACTTCTTTATTATTTGGCAGGAGTCCAAGATTTATCTTGGGTGTCCCATTTTCTGAAAAACTATAGTCATTGGCATAGACTTTGCTCTGAAAATAGATAGCGTTGAATAAAACATAGTTTATGCGGTTTGTGGGTGATGAGCTGTGTATCATCCACCATTTGGAAATAAAGCGAGGATTATTTTTATGAAGGATATCGAAAAACTCAAAAGCACTAATAAATGTAACGGGTGTGATTTGGAAGGGGTTGATTTGAGTGAGGCCAATTTAAATGGTGTCGTCTTGAATGAAGCTAATTTGAGAGGCGCAGATTTAAATCATGCTTTTTTGTTTCGGGCCTATATGATTAATACGAATTTTAGTGGGGCCGATTTGAGTGGGACGGATTTATGTAATTCAGATATGAGAGAGGCCGATTTGAGGGAGGCGGATTTGAGATGGGCCGATTTGAGTGAAGTGGATTTAAGTGACGCGGATTTGAGATGGGCTAATTTAAGTGAGGCCGATTTGAGATGGGCTAATTTGTATAAGGCTAAATTGGGTGGGGCAAATTTGAGCTATGTTAATTTAAGTGGGGCTGATTTGAGTGACGCGAATTTGATAGGTGCCAATTTGAAAAAGGCGGATTTGAGCCGGGTGGATTTGAGGGGGGCGAATTTAACGGCTACGAATTTAAGCGAGGCGAATTTGACGGATGTGATTTTGGATGAAAAGCAGTCAGCTGTGCTGCAGTCACTTCGTTGTCCATAAATGAGTTTTTAGTTTTCAGTTAAAAATTTTTGAACAGGATTAAACGGATTAATAGATTAAGGTGACTCCCAAAAAATTAACCCAAGAGGGCTTGCGCGGGGGATTGCCCCTACGTGCTAATGTTGTAGGGGCAATCCTTTCTCGGAATCAGTTTTTGCGCGCAAAAACTGATTCCGAGAATATGGTTGCCCAATTCTGTACGTGGGTATTTTAATTTTTTGGAGTTACCTTAGGGATAGTATCCGTTTTAACATACAATGACAGTGAAATTAATTATTTTTGATTTTGATGGTACATTGGCTGACACATTAGATGTCACTGTATCGATTCTCAATAATTTGTCTACAGAATTTGGCTATAAGCCTGCGAGTGCCGCAGATGTTAAAAAATTCAGACACTTAGATTCTAGGAAAATTATCACCTCTTATGGTATTTCAATGTTCAAGCTACCTTTTTTACTTAAACGTTTTCGAGCCAAGTTAAAACCGGAAATCCATAATATCAAACCTATTGCCGGTATTAGCGACGTTTTGGAAATGCTAGTCACCAAAGATAAATTATTGGGAATTGTCACGTCTAATTCTGAGAAAAATGTCAGAGAATTTCTCAAAACAAACCAATTAATTGATTTATTTAGTTTTGTTGATTCAGTCAATCATTTATTTGGAAAATATAAAGTGATTCAACGAATTTTGCAAAGAGAGGGTTTTACTCGCCAAGAAGTCATTTATATTGGCGATGAGACGAGGGATATTGAAGCGGCGAAAAAAATTGGTCTCAAAGTCATTGCTGTCGCTTGGGGTTTTAATGAACATCAAGTGCTTGCTGAACATCATCCAGATTTTTTAATCAGTCAACCTGATGAGCTATTGGAAATTATAGAAAGCTTGTAAATGGGGGAATTTATAACCGAGAGTACAGCGAATGAGCGAAATTAACGAATTAACCCAATTCCTACCCGAATCAATCTTCAATCTAACGACAAGGATTGTATAATCGATACGGATAGTACAGCGAATTAGCGAAATCAACGAATTAATCCAGTCCCTACCCGAATCAATCCTCAATCTAACGACAAGGATTGTATAATCGATACGGAGAGTACAGCGAATGTGCGAAATGAACGAATTACCCCAAGGACTCACCCAATTAATCCGAAAAATCCGTCAATCAGTTGTACTCAATATAATATAACGACAAGGATTGTATAATCGATACGGAGAGTACAGCGAATGTGCGAAATTAACGAATTAACCCGAAAAATCCGTCAATCAGTT
>QNER01000745.1 GCA_003646175.1 Candidatus Parabeggiatoa sp. nov. 1 | reverse complement strand
CCTGAAAAATATTCCTAGGGCGTTGCCCTAGGCTGGTATGTCAGCCCCTTTCAGGGGCAATATTCCTAGGGCGTTGCCCTAGGCTATATAAGATCTCTGCACAGGACAAAAATTCCCCTGAAAGGGGATAACATACTAGCCTAGGGCAACGCCCCAGGTACTTCAAAGGTTATTCTGGTTCCCAGGGCGCTGCCCTGGGCTTTAATAAAACGCCCTTTCAGGGCTGAGTAGTTAATAATAATATATATAAGATATAATGATGACCCTAGCTGGGCTGTCGAAAGTACCATAGCTTGATGCAATGAACGGATTGTGTCTGTCAATCGTCAATATGCAATCCTATACCAAGTACCATGGTATGATGCAATGAAGCGATTGGTTTATACCGGAAAGAAGCTGCACTACATCCTCAAAATAACCACGGAGAATATCTAATGAGTCACAGCGCTTTGCCGCCTGAACAAGGACTTTATGATCCACAAAATGAACATGATGCCTGCGGTGTTGGTTTTATCGTCAACATCAAAGGGCATAAAACGCATGATATCATCAATCAAGGATTGGAAATCCTCAAAAATCTGACTCACCGTGGCGCGGTGGGGGCTGATCCACTCGCCGGGGATGGTGCGGGCATTCTTATTCAAATCCCCGATGCCTTTTTACGCGAACAATGCCAAACTTGTTTTGCCACCCCCCTGCCACCGCTCGGTGAGTATGGGGTGGGCATGGTATTTTTGCCGCGTGAGGCCGAAAATCGTGCGGCTTGTGAAAAACTAATAGCGACAGTGGTTGCCGATGAAGGGCAAACCTTACTGGGTTGGCGGGATGTGCCCACGAATAATGAAAGCTTGGGTGAAAGCGTTAAAGTCATTGAGCCGGTGATTCGACAAGTCTTTATCGCAAAAGGGGATAATTGCGCGGATCAAGATGCGTTTGAACGTAAACTGTTTGTGATTCACAAGGTGATTGAACATGCGGTGGTGCGTGAGCTAAACCTTGACAAGGCGCACTTCTATATTCCGTCCTGTTCGTCACGCACGTTGCTTTATAAAGGCATGTTACTGGCTTACCAAGTCGGCGCTTTCTATCTGGATTTGCAAGATGAACGTATGATGACAGCCCTTGCCCTTGTCCATCAACGCTTTTCGACCAATACGTTCCCAACCTGGAACTTAGCCCAACCGTTCCGCATGATTTGCCATAACGGTGAATTCAATACGTTGCGCGGTAATCTGAATTGGATGGCAGCGCGTCGTCATTCGATGTCTTCGGCGTGGCTGGGCGACGATTTAGATAAATTGTGGCCGTTGATTGAGGAAGGGCAATCGGATTCGGCCTGTTTTGATAATGCCCTTGAACTGCTCGTGGCAGGTGGCTATTCCTTGGCGGAAGCCATGATGTTGTTGATTCCAGAAGCGTGGGCAGATAATCCGTTGATGGATGACAAACGCCGGGCGTTTTATGAATACCGCGCGGCGTTGATGGAACCCTGGGATGGCCCCGCAGGGGTGGCTTTTACCGATGGGCGGCAAATTGGCGCAACTTTGGATAGAAATGGCTTGCGCCCAGCACGTTATTTAGTCACCAATGATGATATGGTGATCATGGCCTCAGAAATGGGCGTACTTGACATTCCACAGGAGAAGATTGTCAAAAAATGGCGTTTACAGCCAGGCAAGATGTTTTTGATTGATACCGAACAGGGGCGCATTATTGATGATGCCGAAATAAAGGCCCAATTGGCAAACAGTGCCCCCTATCAAACTTGGTTGGATGAAACCCAAATTATCTTGGAACAATTGCCAGCCGAAGAAGCGACGGTACTGCCACCGAGTCAACAAACGCTGTTGGATAGTCAACAAGCCTTTGGCTATACCCAAGAAGACATGAAAGTCTTCTTAATACCGATGGTTGTTGGCGGGCAAGATCCGATCGGTTCAATGGGCGTTGATGCATCGTTAGCGGTGTTGTCGGATCGCGCCAGAATGCTGTATGACTACTTCAAGCAGAGTTTTGCTCAAGTCACCAATCCAGCGATTGATCCGATTCGAGAAGAATTAGTGATGTCGTTAGTCTCGTTAATTGGGCCGCGCCCCAACTTGTTGGGGTTTAAGGAAGATTTACATAAGCGGCTAGAAGTCCATCAACCCATTTTGACGAACACTGATTTAGAAAAGATTCGACAGATTGACAACCATACCGGTGGCGCATTTCGGACCAAAACCTTGAGTATGTGTTATGCGGCTGAACTGGGTGCGTCAGGCATGGCAGCGGCACTGACTCAGTTATGCAACCAAGCCGAAGAAGCGGTATTGGCGGACAATAATATTTTAATCCTGTCAGATCGTGACACGGATGCGAATCGTATGGCCATTCCGGCTCTGTTAGCAACCTCGGCGGTTCATCATTATCTGATTCGTAAAGGGTTACGCACCGAATCTGGTTTAGTCGTAGAAACCGGCGAAACCCGTGAAGTGCAGCATTTTTGTTTACTCGCCGGTTATGGGGCTGAAGCGATTAATCCGTATCTGGCCTTTGATACCCTGTTGGCACTTCGTTCTACACTACCAGAAGAATTGACAGAAGAACAAATTCAGAAACGCTATATCAAAGCGGTGAACAAGGGCATTCTGAAAGTGATGTCCAAAATGGGCATTTCCACCTATCAATCTTATTGTGGTGCCCAGATTTTTGATGCCATTGGCTTGTCTGATGAATTTGTCCAACAGTATTTCACCGGCACCAAATGTAAAACCTCGGGTGTCGGCTTAGCAGAAGTGGCTGAAGAAACTGCACGTCGGCATCGCTTGGCTTATGGCAATGCCCCCATCTATCGTGATGCCTTAGATGTTGGTGGCGAATATGCCTACCGTGTGCGCGGCGAACAACACGCTTGGACACCCGAAACGATTTCCAAGCTGCAACATGCGACACGTACCAATAATCGCGCTTTATATGATGAGTTTTCTAAGGAAATCAATGAGCAAAATGAGCGTTTATTGACGTTGCGCGGACTGTTCGAGTTTAAGTTTGCCGAACAGCCTATCCCATTAGAAGAGGTGGAACCCGTATCAGAGATTGTCAAACGGTTTGCAACTGGGGCGATGTCTTATGGCTCGATTTCTTATGAAGCCCATACCACGTTAGCGATTGCGATGAATCGTATCGGTGGTAAATCCAATACCGGGGAAGGCGGTGAAGAGCCAGAACGCTTTAAACCCTTACCTAATGGTGATTCCAAGCGTTCCGCGATTAAACAAGTCGCTTCTGGGCGGTTTGGTGTCACCACCGAATATTTGGTGAACGCCAATGACATTCAAATCAAAATCGCCCAAGGTGCGAAGCCGGGCGAAGGTGGACAATTACCGGGGCATAAAGTGGACAAAATCATTGCCAAAGTCCGTCACTCAACCCCCGGCGTAGGGCTTATTTCGCCGCCGCCGCACCATGACATTTATTCGATTGAGGACTTGGCGCAATTGATTCACGACTTAAAAAATGTCAATCCTGAAGCTCGGATTAGCGTTAAACTGGTTTCTGAAATCGGGGTAGGTACCGTCGCGGCGGGTGTCTCTAAAGCCCATGCGGATCATGTCACGATTTCTGGTTATGACGGTGGTACAGGCGCAAGTCCGATTACTTCTATTAAACATGCCGGTTCACCGTGGGAAATTGGGTTAGCGGAAACCCATCAAACCTTGGTACTCAATAAATTACGTGGGCGCATTGCGGTACAGACGGATGGTGGTTTACGAACGGGGCGCGATGTGGTGATAGCGGCCATTTTGGGTGCGGATGAATTTGGTTTTGCCACTGCGGCGCTGATTGTGGAAGGCTGCATTATGATGCGTAAATGCCATCTCAACACCTGTCCAGTCGGCGTTGCTACTCAAAACCCTGAATTGCGTAAACGCTTTAATGGGCAACCGGAACATCTGGTGAATTATTTTTACTTCATTGCGGCAGAAATGCGCGAATGGATGGCAAAACTGGGTTTTCGTACTGTCAATGACATGATTGGACGCACCGATAAACTGGATATGCGTAGTGCCATTTCGCATTGGAAAGCCAAAGGCATTGACTTCTCACGTATTTTGTATAAACCAAAAGTCGGCCCTGATGTGGCTACCTATAATTGTGAGAAACAAGAACACGGTTTAGAAAAAGCCCTTGATCAAGCACTAATCAAACAAGCGCAGCCGGCATTGGAACAACGTACCCCGGTGCAAATTGAAATGCCCATTTACAACAGTAATCGGACTTTCGGCGCGATGCTATCTGGGGAAGTGGCAAAACGTTATGGACATGCGGGACTGCCGGCGGACACGATTTCTATTAAAGTCACTGGCTGTGCTGGCCAAAGTTTTGGCGCATTTGTCGCACATGGTGTCAGCATTGAATTGATTGGTGAAGCGAATGACTATGTGGGTAAAGGGTTAAGCGGCGGCCGTTTAGTGATTTATCCGCCGTCTGAGTGCCCGATTGTGCCAGAAGAGAACATCATTGTTGGTAATACCGTGCTCTATGGTGCGATAGCGGGAGAATGCTATTTCCAAGGCGTTGCTGGAGAACGCTTTGCAGTGCGGAACTCTGGCGCACGCGCGGTGATAGAAGGACTTGGGGATCATGGCTGCGAATATATGACAGGTGGTGTGGTTGTGGTTCTGGGGCCGACGGG
>QNER01000744.1 GCA_003646175.1 Candidatus Parabeggiatoa sp. nov. 1 | reverse complement strand
TCATCACGAATAGCATCCGTCGCATCAAGCCGCAATGCGTCTATATCGAAATAGCGAAACCAATACAGCGCGTTTTCAAAAAAATAGTTGCGTACTTCATCACTATAATGCTCATCGAAATTGAGGGCATCACCCCACGGCGTGGTATATTTCGAGGAAAAATACGGCGCATAATCATGTAGATAATTACCTTCTGGGCCGAGATGGTTATAGACAACATCCAGTATGACAGCCAATCCAGCTTGATGACAGGCATTAACCAATTTTTTTAAGCCATCAGCCCCCCCATAAGAATTTTGCACCGCGTAAAGATAGACACCATCGTATCCCCAATTCTTACGGCCGGGAAATTGTGCGACGGGCATGATTTCAACAGCGGTAATGCCCAACTCGGTGAGATAGGGTAATTTGGCAATGAGAGACTCAAAATCGCCCGGTTCTGTGAACGTGCCCACATGGAGTTCATAGATAATATAGTCTTCAAGCTTAATACCTTGCCAATGGTTCACCTTATCATATTGATAAGATTGAAAATCGACCACAACAGAAGCTTGATGAACACCTTCTTTCTGAAATCGGGAAGCGGGATCCGGCCTTTCTTTTTTCCGGTTGAGGCGATAAAAATACTGGCGACCGACTTCAATATGATCTAAAGTCACTTTCCAGTAACCGCTGTCATCCTTCTCCATGGGTACTTGTTGCTCAATCGGAGAAATCAGATGTAATCTCACATCATCTAACAGCGGTGCCCAAACAATAAACTCACATTTGCCATGGCCTTGATAGATTGCACCTATTTCCATTGAGTTGTGTTCCAAAGTAAGTGATTGAAGTAGCTTCAAAGATTCATTTGAAGTGAATAGGCAGAATGGTCTGCATCGGGCGCATTCCAATTTTCACGGACAAGGGATACTCGAAATGAACGGATAGGGCTGTTTTTTCATTATTATCCCGCCAAAATACCCGGCACGCACCGATGATAGCGCAGCAACTGGGAACCGTTCCAAATCAGATGTTGAATGAATCACAAAACCACCGGCTGAACCACCTTGTCCTTATCCGTTTATTTCGTTTATCCGTTGTACTCAAGAGTTGTGATAATGACCATTTTTTTTGTTGGGAATACACACCAAGGGTAACCAAAACCAACTACAAGGATTGGTTATAAACAAGGATAAACTTCAATAAAGCGGCAATCGCAACTCCATGAATTAATTAAATTAATTTATTTTACAGAGAGAGTTTATCCTTTCATAAACAATCCTTGTAGTTATTGCCGGTTTATCCTTTCATAAGCAAGCAATTAGTTATTGCCGGTTTATAAATCCGTTTAGTCCTAAAAGAAGCTGTACTCATATAGCGGATACAACCTTCGGTTGAGAACGCGCAAATCGTTCACCATTCACAATTCAAAAGCCCTTCCCAACCGAAGCTGTGGAACCCGCAGACTGTTCACAAATGTAAAGTGAACCGGGCAGAAGGCAATAGGGCAAGAGTCCACGCAACCAAAACGGCAACACGACGTTGGCGCACGTTAGGAAATGGCGTGGCGACACTAAAATTATCTTTAATTATCAAAAACTTAAAATGGATGTGAGGAATGTCGGCTATATTCTAATAAATAAACCAAAATTTACCTTTAATAACGTATTACGTGCGACTGACACGAAACACAAAATGGCGGAAAAGTCATGTAGAACAAATTCAACCGCACACGCCATTTATCATCGTTTTGATAAACTGATAGGTGGTAAGGCTCCAAGTTGGAGCATTTTTGAAAGCACCAAACCATTGCTAATAAGCACGAATTTTTTTGCTCTCTCAATTTCATTAAAGCTGATTTTCATAGAACCTGTTGGTTATTTTATCAAAATATTCAGAGAAGTTTTATTGGCAGTGGAGAGTCCTTTAATCTCTTTTTCTAAGTTTATTCTCCAAATTTTGTATTGATCGCACGGCAGATGAGTTATAGTTAATTGTAGCACTTTTTCCATTTTCCTCTATATCAATTTCCGTACAATCAATTTTCTCAATTAAACGATTAATATCCTGACTATATTTTCACCAATCAAAATGGTTAGAGGTGCTAAATCCAATACACACTTGCGAAACGCTTTAAAATTTAAAAGCGGTGAAACATTTTAAACGTGGTTTATCAAGTGGTGCGGTATTCATATTAACAGGCATTAAGCGTTTTCCTTTATTTAACTGATTCACGCACTCAGATTCTATAATGAACGCGATAGCTCTAATCCACAACTGAGCAGGAGCAAGTTTGCAACCTTTGATACACGTTTCCATTGACTCTACGTTACGGACGGGTTGCAAACCCCGTCCAACAAAGTCGCGGCTTGCGTGGATATCCGAATCTGTTGATACCTCCTACTTGAAGGCTTTTATGGCAGCATCCAGGATATCTCTCGCTTCCTTTTCAGTGCCATACCCTTTAAATTCCATAACCCCTGACCCTTTGTAATTAGAAAACCAGGTTTCTACGATTGTCGTCACTCCTTGAAATTTCTCATCCAACTCTTTCAGACTATTCACCTCGTAGAGGGGGGTATCTAAGAGGACGGCAATGAGTTTGTCGTCTTGTTCTCCCTTATCCAAGTATTTTAACACCCCCAGTAATTTCGCTTTCACAACACTTCCTCGCTGAACCGCCGGGCCAAGAACGATGATATCTAATGGATCTCCATCACCACCGAAATCTTTCGGTAATAGGGTTCTGGGGATCATCCCATAATTCCCAGGATACCCAAGATACTTCACGATGCGAGGTTTCCCCTGTTTAAATTGCCATTTCAGAACACCATTATCTTTTGTCACTTCCCATTTTGCGATAGTTCCGGTTGGAATTTCCACAACCACGTTGATGTTTCCATCAGGATTCAGGGGGGCATAATCTTTGACAAAATTTTTGTTCCCAACTAAGGTATAGCGATCGACGGCTTTCAGCTTTGGAGTCATCGTGACCACATCTGTGACCACATCTGTTTCGTGTTTCTGCTGGGCAAATGCGACGCTTGGAACGGCTATAGCCACAATCAAAAATAGCTCTACAATTTTTCTCATTTTAGTTTTTTCTGTTAAGTAATCTCGATGCTGGACGGGGTTTGCGACTGGATTCGAGGTTAAAGTTTTTGCATCGCTCCAACTTTAACCTCGAAGGTTAAATTTGTCGTCAAACGTTCAAGTCTTTTTTCACCCTGTTTCGACGGAGAACTCTTGAGAAATTTTGAGAAGTATGGTGACGTTCTAAGATTTCTCCGAACCGTAGAAATGACAATTTCATTGAATCAAAAACTTTTTGGCCAAAATATTATTCAATGTGGGTAATGGAGTCCAAACTTTAGTTTGGGCAGGCGAGCCTTCCTTACGTTTGGACTCCTAAAAACATCTCACCCACATTTCAGAACTACCCCTTTCTAAAATACAATCTTTGTAGCTATACCCGGAAAATTGGAATGCGCCAGAATGGTCATGAGATTTGACGGATGCTATCCCTTTTCGGGATAGTATCCGTTTATTTTACTGACGGATTTCGTTTAAGCAACAACCCATCTATCCCCGTATACCACGACAGTTCTGGGCCTCTTGCGTCACTCCCAATGCCTTTTTCAACAAGCCTGCTGGCTTATAGTCGGTCAGCGGTGCCACCTGCTGATAGGCTTCAAAATTCAAATTGCCATTCCCTTGTACAGCCAACCATATTGCCAACAACGTCTTACGGACATTGTTAGGCAAAGGGGCCTCTTCTAATTCAGGCACACTGACTCGTGAAGAGTTAATCACCAGAAATCCCCTTTTGAAAGATTGACCAGTGCTATCGAACACCATTACCCGATAAGATTTACCGGCCTTAAAACTTAAGGCTTCTGTCTCTATTGTAGGAGTGGGACTGGTTTTAGTCAGCAAATATTTGCGGCCCTGTTTCATCAACACGCCATAAGGGGCTTCGCCTCCATACCATTGCAAATGCAAAGGCCGCTTGCCCGCAACCAACCGGGCATACCCCGTCACATTGTCCAATAACGGCATGAAAAGTGAAGCACACTGGTTCTGTTCCGAAGCATCTGGTACTTCAGACACCAGTTTGCGCCATTCACCAAAGCGCAGCGTTGTCCATGCCCACAGCTTGTCCAATGACGCGGGGACTTGACTGTCTGGTTTAATCAAAAAAGGTGAATTTTCGTCTGTCACCTTAACCGACTGTGTCCCGCCGCGCAAACTTAATTCAATGGCAGGTTGCTTTTCCTTGACGGAAATTTCATCTCCGACTTGCACCACGGTAAAAAGTGCCACCGGCACCGTTTCATCCCCCCGCTTGAGCAGGTAGTTTTCGGACGTACCTTCAAAATGGTTAATCCAGCCCGCATCTTGGGCAACGGCAGGGACAGTCCACAACCATCCTAACAATGCCAAGCTAATACATACTTTTTTCATTAATTGTTTCTCCTTTTATCACCGGCATAACTTGTGCTTTTGTAATCAAGAACAAATGTGAGGAATCTTTTGTGTCGCAAACGTTTATGCACACAAAAACGTTTGCCGCGAAGATTTCTGAGCAAAGCTCTTCATTCCCAAAAAAGCGAAAGAATTTAAGGCACCCTTCAAAAATATCGGGGGCAACCATAAAGGATTGCCCCTACATGCTCATTATTGCAGGGGCAATCCGT